>CAUEYG010000001.1 GCA_959021945.1 uncultured Eubacteriales bacterium
CAAAATCCACTGATGAGGCTCCACCTCCTGTATAAAGCCTGCCGCAAACCAAAGCCCGGCGCAAACGAGCAAAGCTACCGCCAGCCCGATCAAACGTCCAATGCGCCAGCTGGTGACTGCTTTTTTATCTAGTTTTATATATGTCATGGCCTTACCATCCTCTGCTATAATCCTGAAAACATTCCAGGCACACTTTTTTTCCATCCTGAAGGCGCATCTTGGTTTCCGGCGCACCCTCTCCGCAGCTTTCACAAATAACCGTATTCAGGCTCCGGGCTTTTTCCGGCAATTGATATCGGGTCTCTGTAATAGAAAAAATCTCTTCCAAAGGTCCGTTTAAAACAAAATCTATGTACTCCTGCCCTTTTTTGCCTCCGGCTTTTTTTGGTTTTGCAATAAGGCGAAAGCTGTCTCCACTCTGTCTGTTATAAAAATTAAAGGCCATTTTTCCTGTTCCATAATAAATCAGGTTTCCCTTTCCCATAGTGCATCCCAACAAGGCCTGCACTGCATCTACGCCGCAGGCGTCGTTTTCTGTCACACACACCAGGTCCTCGTCCCTGGAAAAAGTGATTCCCAGACGCTCCATGGCTTCCATGCAGGCCCGCACGCCCAAGGCAATGCCGCCGCATTCGTGACCGTGAAAGGCCACTGCTTTGTCCCATAATTCTTTGCTCATTTCTTTCCTCCCTTTGAATTTCACAATTTGTTTTTCTCTATTATACACGAAAAACTCAGAAAATACGTTATGCACTCACTATTTTTTTGCAGAATACCTGCTCAAGTATGGTGCGATTTCCGTTGATCTTTGTGCTATCGCGATAGGCCGCTTCTGACACATCGCAAAATCCAGTTACAAGCTGACAAAAAGTTGCCTCTGTCACCTCAAGGTCAGCCTGATCCTCTGTTTTGACAACAGACAGTGCCTTTCCTTCTCTGTATTCAATGTGATAAGTTCCTGTATTTTCAGGCATAAAAGCATCTTCAATATGTACGGATAAGCGACCTCTCCCCTGCGGATATTCCTTGATGAGCAACACTTTTTCTGCATCCAGCACTCTTGCCATTCTATGCCCCTCAAATTTGCGTTCCACTTTATCGCATTCCGGTACCAGGAGACCGAGATCAATTCCATCCATTGGACTCAAACAAACATCCGTAAGCTTTGCCCGCATCCCATAAATAAAGCCCAACACATTTCGAAAGGCTTGCGGACTATCGTAAACCAGCTCCGTTACTTTCATGGTTCCAATAAAAGGGCCTCCCGGTCCCGGCAGGAAGAAAAATTTCAAATAAGCATTTGGCTCATCACGGTTTGAAAAAATGTAAGTATATTGCTGTTTATCCCCATTCAGCCAGTCGCGTTTTCCAAATTCACCGTTTCCTTGGTATTCCCAATCCTGTTCTTTTTTCAGCTCCACCATATTTTTAGACGCAGCAAAGTCCTCATAAAGCTTTTTCATGATCGAAATATCCTCAGCGCAATCCGCGCGCCGCACCTGGCAATCCCAGGAAAAGACAGAAAATTGTTCAATTCCCGCCCTTTGCTCCAAATTTTTTGAGATCAGTTCAAAGCCGTATTTGCGATAAAAAGCAAAGGAAAAAGGCGTGAGCATGGCAAACAAATCGCCTCGTCTTTTAAACTCCTGCAAAACAGTATGCATCAGGCTTCGAACGTTTCCGCTTTTCCTGAATTCCGGCAAAGAGACCACAGACTGCATCTCACCGGCTGCAACGACCCTTCCGTCAAAAGTCAGCTGTTTCGGTTCTGTAATAATACACGCCATCATTTTACCTGACTCATGAAAACAGCCCCAGCTTTCCTCTGTCCTTATTTCCTTTCCGGCCTCCTGCTCCTTGCATAGCCGTGCCTCCTTTTCCTCATCCCAGGGATGCAAAAAAGCCGTTGCCGCAAGCCTGTTTGCATCCAGCTGCTCCTGGGCTGTGTCTAATTTTCTTATTCCATTTCCCATAATCATAATCCTCCTCATTAAAAAAGCCGGACAAAGAGCAGACATCTCAGTCTGCCCCTTATCCAGCTCATCGCTTCTTAATACGATTTACCCTCCGGGCCATCGAAAAGTATTCTAGCAGATTGCACACGGTAAATCAAGTGTTTTTGAAAACTTAGTTCTTGATATAAGCGTCTGCATCCAGATCGAAAAACCCATTCCAAGTGATTAAAAATTTCGTTGTCTTTTTCTGGCCCTTACTATTGACCCCGATGATCTTTCCTTCTAAAAAGATTTTTCCATATTCAGAAGCCGAATCTTGTGAAACAACACTTTCCACGGTACAAAGTTCACCCTTTGCCAGTTTCAAAGGATGCTTTTTGTCTATGGAATCCACGCCCACTGCGTTTATGGATATGGCCGGAAGGCTTTTTTTCTTCTCCTTTTCATATGGAATTTGCACATCAATTAATTTGAGCACTCCCTTTGTTTCAAAAGAAGTATATTGGACAATTCCCTTTTCCAGCTCTGTCTGCCCGCTCTCGATCTGTTTCATCCCACTGTTTTCCCTGGTGCTTTGAATGGTTACAGTACCAATATCTGCAGTGGTTTTGCTCCCGTCATCCCAAGTAATATTCACCTTCTCAAAAGAAAAAGGCTTTTTCAGGCTCCCGTCCTTATTCAATCTCTTGGTGCTCATGCCCAGAGAAACGGTGTGATAGGAATAGCCGTCTTTTTCCTCCTGCACGTCTTCGTAAACCTCTGTCTTGATGTGCTTAGGCGCATCTGGAATTTGTACGGATTTTACTTTCTTATCCCATTTTGTATCGCTAATATACATTAAGTCCATATCCAGATCAGAAGAAGAAACAAGCTGTTTCACAAAGACAGGTTCGTCCAGGGACTTGCTGCATCCGGCCAGAAAAAAAATCATGACCATGACGCAAAGGGCTCCTAAAAGTGCGGCGCTTTTTTTCATTGTCTGTACCTTCCTCATGCTTATTCTATTACTAGTATATCACAAAATCCCAGAGCAGCGCCAGCCTATTCCTTTTCCGCAAAAAACGTATAATAACAATGTTTTTCTCCCGGCTCATGATACTCAAAATAGGGGCCCGGTTCAAAGACTTCCCCTGCCAAATGTTCTTGAAAAAAATCATAATGAAGCTCCGTAAGCTCCCGTTTAAAAACAGACAGCAGCGACTGTCCTTTCATGGAATTGGGGTACCGCCTTGCAATATTGGCAAGGGATTTGGATCCTCTCTCATAATATTTGGTAAGCCCTGCAACTTTGGCCCCGGATTTCATATAAGGATCTACCTTTTGATACAAGCTTTCCTGGTGAAAGAAAGAAAAATTATAGGAAGAAATGGCGTCCACCCAAAGATCAAAGGACTTTTTTTGGATAGGCAAATCACAAATCGTATTGGCAATATAAATAATCTTTACTTCTGGAGCGATCAAGTCAATATGGGATTTAATGGACATAATCGTCTCTTTGGAAAATCCAGAGACAACAATAAAAGCGTCTTTAAAATAGGGCTTTTTAATGTTTTTATACAAAAAATGACTGGCTAAATCCGGTACAAAGATCACTTTATTGCGAAAGCTGTAAGGAATAATAACAGAATCAATCCACATATAAGATTTATAAATCATAGAAGTGGCCTCTGCCGTAATATCCTGCATGTATTGAAAAAACACAAAATCCTGTTCGCTTTCCTGGATTTCCCGGTAATGCATGACTTGAAACTCCGGGCTTTGATAATAATCGGTTTCTGTTTCAGCCAGCAAAACGCCGTCTTCAATCATAGCCTTATAGCCGCACTGACATTCCAGCCTGCCGCTGTAAATCCGATTGCCCTTCACCTGCATATCTGACAAATGAAAAAGGCTGTCACACCTTGGACATGCAAAATAAGGAGAAAAGTCTAATGGGATGCCGCTGAAAAATGCCGGAACCTCCTTTTCTTCCTTTAAAAATTTCATTTCCTGCTGCAATAGTTTAATGGAACTTTCAATCCCTGTAATCTCCTTTTCCAAAGATTGCTGTTTCATTTCATAAAGAGGCAGTAAGTGCCGGTGAATGTGTTCGTCGTGAATATCATACATACGGATGATCTGCAGATACTGTCTGATTTCATTAAGGTTAAAGCTAAGCTCTTTCAGTTTGCAGATTACATTCATTTCCGCCACATCAGCAGAGGTAAATTCATACTGGGAATTCTTTTTATTGGGAGCTAGAAGACCTGTCTTAATGTAAAAACGCACTGTTGTGGGCGAAATGTCAAATTGCGCACAAAATTTACCGATTTTCAACAAACTCACCTCCTCAGAATTGCGGCATTGTATGTCTAATATACCGCAGCACCTGCCCCATTACAACAAAATAACCGTGATTGTTGATTCCTTTTTCTTCCAAAACAAAACCTCACTCTATGTTTTTTCTGAAAACAGTCAGAATTATAAAAAACTTGTAGTTATAGTCTAAGTTTATGCGAGATTATTTTGAATTTTCATTTTTTATTTTTATTTATATAAATTTTCTAAAAAATCAAAAAATAGCATCTTGCCATACACTTATCTCCATTGCTTATAATCCCAGTAACGAGGAAAACCGGTTTTCACAATTACACAACAAGTCAGAGAGGAGAAAACGATGGAGCAACACAGACAGGGACCTTTAACAGGTATCCGCATTTTAGATTTAACCCGCGTGCTTTCCGGTCCGTACACATCCATGATGTTGGCGGATCTGGGAGCAGAAGTTATTAAATTGGAGCAGCCGCGCATTGGCGATGACTCCCGGCATTTCGGCCCCTTTTTAAAGGATGAAAGCGCTTATTTTATGAGCGTAAACCGAAATAAAAAGAGCATTACTTTAAATTTAAAAACAAAGGAAGGCAAAGCTCTGTTCAAAACATTGGCCGGCCAGGTAGATGTAATCTTAGAGAACTTTCGTCCCGGGACAATGGAAAAACTGGGGCTGGATTATGAAACCATAAAACAGCTCAACCCTAAAATCATTTATGCGTCTATTTCCGGTTTTGGTCAGACAGGGCCTTACAGTCCGAGAGCTGCTTATGACGGTATTGTCCAGGCCATGGGAGGCATTATGGGGATTACCGGCGAAAAGGGAGGAAAGCCGGTAAAAATCGGTTCTTCCATAGGCGATATTATCGCCGGGATGTTCTGTGCTGCAGGTATTCTGGCCGCTTACATCCACCTGATGAATACGGGAAAGGGGCAATATATTGATGTAGCAATGCTGGACTCCCAAGTTGCAATTTTGGAAAATGCCATTGCCCGCTACACGGTAACAGGAAAGGTTCCCGGTCCTACAGGAAACACCCACACCTCGATTTTCCCATTTGAAACCTTCCCCACTGCTACAGAGGATATTATGATCGCAGCCGGAAATGATGCGCTGTGGGCAAAGCTGTGCACGGCGCTGGAATGTCCTGAGCTGATTCAGGACCCGCGATTTGACAGCAATCCAAACCGCGGTTACAACCACGATGAAATGTTTCCCCTGCTCTGCCGCTCTCTCAAGGAAAAACCGGCAGAAGAATGGGTTGCCATTTTAGATGAAGCAGGGGTGCCGTGCAGTCTCATCAATACCATTGACAAAGTGCTCAGCAATCCTCAGATTCAGGCCCGCCGCATGGTGGTGGAAGTAGAGCACCCAAGTGCAGGAAAAAATACCATTGCAGGCATTCCAATAAAAATGAGCCTCACTCCAGGCAGCATTTATAAAGCAGCCCCGTCTCTGGGTGAAGATAATCAGCAGATCTACAGAGAAATGGCAGGAGTTGATGAGGAGGCTTTTGTGGAGCTGAAAAAAAACGGAATTATTTAAACATAGTCGCCGCCTTTTCAAGTAAAAGAGAAAGGAAGATTTTATGGAAAACATGAATGCTTTAGAAGTAGCCAACAGTCCGGCCATATGGGGCTTGGCTGCAATTTCTGTAATCGCTGTTTTGATTGAAATTATTCTATTTTTTAGATTAGCAAGAAAGGCTTCTAAGATGAAAGAAGTCAACTTGACAAAAAAGCAATGCAACCGGGCTCTCCGTGCTGGTGTTGTTTCGGCCATTGGCCCTGCTTTCGGCGTATTTATCGTGATGATCGGTCTGGTGTCTGTATTGGGAGGTCCCATTTCCTGGCTGCGTCTGTCTGTAATCGGCGGAGCCACTACAGAGCTCACCGCTGCCAGCGTGGGCGTCAAAGCCCTTGGAGGAGATATCACTCAGGCCCTGTCCATGATGGAATTGTCCAACGCCTGGTGGACCATGAGTATCAATGCCTGCGGCTGGCTGCTTGTCACCTGGCTTTTGGCCAGTCGTATGGAAAAAGTCAGACACAAGATCGGCGGTGGTGACAGCCGCTGGATGGAAATATTCTCAAGTGCAGCTACCCTGGGCATCTTTGGCGCCTTTTGCAGTGAATACATTGTAAACGGTGTAAAAAGTACTGATTACAAAGTGGTACTGGTCATGGCAGTTTCTGCCGCCGCTATGTGGCTGTTCATGTATCTGTCCAAACGCTACAAATGGCTCAAAGAATATGCCCTTGGCCTTGCCATGGTTGCGGGCATCGCCTCTTCCATGTTGTTTTAAAAGAAAAAAGACGCTTTTATAGAAAGTGAGGAGTCAATTATGAATAGCAATTTATCCTTTAATGAGTTATGGAGAAAACGAGTAACCCGCATTGGTACCATTATGATCCCTATCATTATGCTGAGTATGTTTCTTCCCGTTATTTATCTTCGCATAAAATACGGTGTATTTCCAGAGTGGTCCATTGCCCTGTCTTCCTGGGGAACCATTGCCGCTGCTTTCGGAGCCTACTATATTATTGAGCCTCTGTCTTATTACCCTATTCTGGGGCTCACCGGAACTTACATGGCCTTTACCTCCGGCAGCATCTCCGATGTTCGTGTTCCTGCATCCGCAGTTGCCCAGGAGTCGGTAGGCGTGCCTTATGGCTCTGATGAAGGCGCGGTGGTCTCTACCATTGGAGTGGCAGGCTCTGTCTTTACGACTCTGGTTGTTGTTTTCATTACAGCTGTTTTCGGGACTTCCATTATCGAGTTTTTCCCGGAAAAATTGCTGACAGCTGTTCAATCCTATACTGTGCCGGCAGTGTTCAGTGCCGTATACATACAATTTTGTAAGTTTGAGCCAAAGCTCAGCTTTATCATCCTTATTACAACTGTGATCTTCCTGCTGCTGGCACACATTTATGGTCTTATGATGATTACAGCTGTGGTTGTCCCAGTTATCTTAGCCCGCCTGCTCTACAAAAAAGGCTTCTTTGGAAAAGAAGAGCAGGAGCCCCAGGCATAACCTTTATGGTGGAAAGGAAATTTAATATGAAAGAAACATTGCGAAAAGACATTGAAACTCTGAGCCAAATGATCAGTGTAGACGGCTCCGAAGCCCAGGTAGGCAAATATGTAAAAAGCCGCCTGGATCAGGTCTGTGACAAAGTGGAGGTATCCCCCATGGGTACTGTTACCGGTTATTTAAAAGGAGACCGGCCCGGCAAAAAAATTGTGGTCACTGCCCACATGGATGAAATCGGGTTCATGGTAAAAAATATTACAGAAGATGGATTTCTCCTCTTTGAAAAAGTCGGTGACTTTTCCAATAAGGTCATTCCGGCCAGAAAGGTTTGGATTCAGACAGCAAAGGGAAATGTCCCCGGTGTGATCGGTCTTCGGGCCGCTCACATTATGACTCCGGAAGAAGCAGCAAAGACCCAGTCAGCAAAGCAGTCATACATTGACGTAGGGGCTTCTTCCAGGGCAGAAGCGGAGGCCTATGGAATTTGCCTGGGTGATAAAATTGTTCTCCAAAGCGATTTTATGGAAATGGCCAATCCTGACTTAGTATGCACAAAGTCCCTGGATAACAGGGTGGGATGTTCCATCCTCCTAAATCTGGTAGAGACCATGGACAAATCTCAGCTGGAAGGAGAGCTTGTGGCTGTATTCTCTGTATTGGAGGAAACCACCATAGCCGGTCTAATTGCGCCTATGAATCAAATTAACCCGGACTGCACCATCGTCCTGGATACGGTTCCATGCGGCGATGTGCCTGATGTGGATACGGCCAAAGAGCTGCCTGTTTATATGGATAAGGGGCCTGTTTTGATCATTGCCCAGGGAGATCCAACCATAATGCGCTATTCCTGTATGCATCCAAAGCTTAGAAACGGGTTTTATGATGCCGCCCAAACTCTGGGCATGAAGCTGCAGGAACTGGTTATTAGCGAAAATGTATATATTACCGAAGAAAGTATCATGCATATGGCAGGCTCCGGTATTCCTACAGCCACATTAGCCATCCCCCGGAGATACTCTCACACTCCCATTGAACTTTTAAATATAAACGATGCTGTAAAAACAGCCCAGCTTTTAAAACGGTTTATGGAGATGCAGGGTAAGATTGATCTTTGTTTTTTCTAAAGGAATGATACGATGAAAAGCGGTAATTTTTTAGGAAAGCTCTTTTTTCTGTTTTTTAAAATCGGCCTTGTAACCTTTGGCGGCGGTGTGACCATGGTCCCCATCTTGATGAAGGAGTTGGTTGAAAAACGAAACTGGATCAGTGAAGACGATCTTGTGGAATGTTTTGCATTATCCCAAAGCCTTCCCGGCATTGTGGCAGTCAATGTATCTGTGTTTATCGGCCACAGGTTAAAGGGTGCTCTGGGGGCCATAACAGCTGCCATGGCTTCCATCATTCCTGCAGTCATAGGCATTTTGGCTTTTATGGCTCTGCTTGAGGCCCTTCCTCTAGAGGAGACTCTCGCCCAGGGATTAAAAGGGGTAAAATCCGCATCTGCAGCATTGATCTTATGTACGGTCATTCGCATGGGGAAATCTGTTCTTACTGCAAAGCTGGATGCAGCCCTGTTTGCCATAGCTTTTGCTGCGTCTATGTTCTTTGATGTAAATGCTATTTTGTTGCTTTTGCTGTTTGCACTGACAGGTGCGGTCCATTATTTCTTGGAAAAGAGAAAGCAGGATGACAATGGTTGAATTATTTATCGCTTTTTTAAAAATTGGAAGTATCAGTGTAGGAGGCGGCTATGCTATGCTGCCTGTCATTTATCAGACAGTGGCTCAGTTTGAAATCATGTCCAAAGAGGAGTTTTCCAATTTAGTCGCTGTCTCTCAAATCACTCCCGGTCCGGTCTCCATTAATACGGCCACTTACGCTGGCTTTGAAATGTATGGCTGGCCCGGCGCTCTGCTCATCAGCATGGCAGTTTGCCTGCCTTGTGCACTGTTTACTTATCTTGCTGTGACCATGCTCAAAAAAAAGGAAGCAGGATTGGCCATGAATATGGTGCTGCATAAAATGAAAATCGCGGGAATCGCTTTGATTGCAGTATCCGGTTTTTTTCTGGCAGAAGGCAGCATTTATACTGGGCCTGTTTTGTCCGCAGGTCTTTTGGCCCGGATTGATCCGGTGCAGGCAGGCCTTTTTCTTCTGACCATTTGCCTCTGTTATAAAACGAAAATAGGCCCAGTATTGGTAACCTTGCTCATGGCCGGACTTTCCATCTTGGTCCAAGCACTGCTACCCTGACCAGCCGGCGTTTTAAAAAGCCTTTTGTCTATTTTACTTTTACTTTTTTCACCTTACTGTATGCGCCATACACTTTCTGGCCTCCTACCTTTTTGTAGGAGCGCACTTTGATGTAATAGGTCTTTTTTCTGGTCAGCTTTTTAAAGGTTTTTGTAGTGGTCGTATTTTTCGTAATAGCTGCTGATTTTTTTCCCTTTTTGAACTTCTTATCCTTTGCAATGACTGCCTGATATCCGGAAGCCTTGCGGTCCCGCTTCCACGTAATTTTCAGGGAGCCATATCCTCTTTTCACCGATTTAATGACAGCTTTCTTTGGCGAGGCTACTACCTTTACCTTTCTAGATATGGTTTTTCCGCTGCCAGGAAGCTTTGCCTTAATAGAAGCGCTGCCTGTCTTTTTCCCGGTAATGGTTCCCTTTGTATTTACTGAAGCCACAGAGCTCTTGCTGCTGCTCCACAAAAAAGATTTTGCTTCTGCCTTAATAGGAGCATAAGACATTGGAGTTTTCACCTCTACTGTCATTGACGCACTTTGCCCTTTTCCAACATTCATGGTTTTCTTGCTGCTGAAAGAAGGCGTTATACTTCCTACTGCTGCCTGAATATTGTGCGTAACGGTTTTGTTTTTTCCAGAAGCTGCTTTGGTCTCAGCCGGATATGCGCTAAAAGCCTGTACCCAATAAAGACTGCCGCCCTGGCTAAAGCATCCTACTCCAATAGATGCATAATCATCAAACAAAATATTGGCTCTGTGTCCCGGAGAATCCATCCAGCCCGCTACAACGCTTTTTGCATTTAGATACCCCATCGCAATATTTTCACCATGCATTTTTTCGGAAATGGAAAAGCACATGGTTCCATCAGGCCTTTCGTGGGAAAAGAAAAGGGCGGTTTCCGCTGCTCTTTGCATGGCATCTTTTTGCAGCTGTGCATCCATAACCAGAGCCTTTTTCCCTGCTTTCTTTCTCTCTTGATTTACAAACTTCAGTACTTCCCCACTATAAGAATAGTGATCGGTACCTTTGACATAAATGGCTTCGCTGGTAGCTGCCTTTTTCTTCACTGCCGCATTTTTTACAGTTTGAGCGGTCCCCACTTCTGCTCCAAAGGCAAATGCGGGAAAGGCAAGAACCATGAAAGCGGCTGTCACTGCTGCAACGAATCGACGTTTCATATTTTCCTCCATTCCTTTTCTGCATATTGCAGAAAACCAGTCTATTGATCATCAGTAATAACACCATTTATCATTATACCCCTTCTGTTGCGATTTTCAACTGATTTTCTGCAAGGCCCTAAGAGCCCAGCACTGCTTCAATGCTTTCCTTGCAGCGTTCCACTGCCTGATCGATTTCCGCTCTTGTAATGGTAAGGGGCGGGTTAAAGTAAGGCACATCCCCCATTGGCCGCAGGAGCAGTCCCCTTTTCATGGCTTCCTGATAAATTTGATAGCCAATGCGTTTTTTCCAATCAAATACTTTTTTTGAGCCCTTGTCTTCCACCAATTCCATGGCATTGATTAATCCAATGTTCCTGATCTCCCCTATATGTTTATGGCCGGACAAGGCCTTCCTGAGCTGCTGGTTTAAGTAATCTGCCTGGGTGTTTTCCAGCGTCTTTTCTTCTTCCAAAATGTTTAGCACCTCTACTGCAGCTGCACAGGCCATAGGATTGCCGCTGTAAGTAGTGCTGTGCATAAAGGTTTTCTGCTCCCTGTAGTCTGCGTAAAAAGCCTGGTAGATTTTTTTGGTTGTAGCGGTAATGGCCATGGGCATAAAGCCGCCGGTCAGCCCTTTGGAAAGGCACATAAAATCCGGTGTAATCCCTGCATGCTGGCAGGCAAATAGCTTTCCTGTGCGCCCATAACCAGCGGCAATTTCATCTGCAATAAGGTTGACGCCATATTCATCACATAAGGCTCTTAGCTTTTTTATATAAACAGGGGAATAAATGCGCATTCCTGCTGCTCCCTGAACCATAGGTTCGAATAAAAAGGCAGTGGTTTCTCTTCCATATTTTTCAAAGGCATGCTCCGCCGGCGCAATACATTCTGCCTGACAATGCTCCCGTGTCCGGCCATAAGCGCACAGGAAACAATCCGGCCCCTGGACATGAATAGTATCCATCAGCAAAGGACGATAAATCTCTGTGTAGCGATCCATACCTCCCATAGCAAGGGTCCCCAGGTTCTCTCCATGATAGCCGTTTGCCAGGGTCATGAACCGCTGGCGCTGCTCCTGCCCTGTCTGATAATGATATTGAAAACTGATTTTCATAGCCACTTCTACAGCAGTAGAGCCGCTGTCTACAAAGAAAAACTTATCCAGTCCCGGCGGCAGCAGGCTGGCCAGCCTTTTGCACAGTTCTTCCGCCGGTTTGTGGGTAAAGCCTGCAAACATAATGTGCTCCATTTGGTCCATCTGCTTTTTTATTGCAGCTTTGATTCGTGGGTTTCCATGGCCCAACAGATTGCACCACCAGGAACTGATGATATCCATGTAGGCTTTGCCCTTTTGGTCATAAATCCAGATTCCTTCCGCTCTCTGCGCCATGACCAGAGGAAAGTCCTCATGGTCTTTCATCTGCGTGCATGGATGCCATATATAATGCTTCATATTATCCTCCCTCATTGGTAAAGGTCTGTTAATGCCTTTGCCTCTATCTCCATTTCTTCTGCACCCTGCCGGACGCAGGCAATCACCGGAATGCCCGTATAGTCCTGAAGAAAGGTGCGGTTGTCTTCCTCCATCCTATCTCCTGGATGAAACCAATTGAGGATAATACCTTTTACTGGGATCTTTCGCTGCTTTGCATACGCAACAGTCAGTACCGTATGATTGATGGTTCCAAGGCCTGCCGGTGCAACAACCAGAATTCCCAGCCCCATGGCTGAGATCAGATCTTCCAGCATATACTTGTTTCTCCTGATGGGACACACAATGCCGCCGCTTCCTTCTACAGTAAGATAGTCGTATTTGCGGCAGGCCTGCTCATAATCAGCCAGAATCTTTTCCAGCTCTACAGGATTTCCTTCCAGCTCTGACGCTAGATGGGGAGAAACCGGTGTTTTATAAATATAGGAAACCATATCTTCTGCCCGGCTCTCAAGCCCTGCCATTTTCTTTACGTAGTCAGCATCTCCCGGGATTAAGCGTCCTCCTTTTGATTCAGCGCCGCTGAGTGCAGCCTTATAATAGCCTGCATCATAGCCTGCCTGTCTCAGTTTTTTTACCAGCAGTGCTGTTACAAATGTTTTTCCCGCATCCGTTCCTGTTGCAGTAATAAAAATTCCTCTAGCCATATTTTTTCACCTCAAATCCTAAGTTTTGAATCGTGCGCAAGTCCGTATCAATGCTGATTCCTGCTGTTGTGAGCATATCTCCGGAAATAGCTGCGTTAGCTCCTGCCAAAAAACAGCTTTCCCCTTTATCCTCAAATAAGCCTCTTCCTCCGGCAAGGCGGATGGAGCTATGGGGTATGGCAAAACGAAACAAGGCTATTGTCCGGTTTACCTCTCCCTGGCTGAGAGGTTTTTGTTTTTCCAGGGGCGTTCCTGCAATAGGGTTTAACACATTGACAGGAATGGACCGAACTCCCAAGTCCCGCAGCTGAAGAATCAGGTCAATGCGGTCTTCCATGGTTTCCCCCATGCCGATGATGCCTCCGCTGCATAGGGTAAGTCCTGCTTTCTGCGCTAGTCTGAGAGCCCTTATCTTTTCATCGTAGCTGTGGGTACTGCATATGCTGGGGAAAAAATTTCTGGAAGTTTCCAAATTATTATGATAGCGGGAGACCCCGGCTGCTTTTAATTTGGAAAACTGTTCTTCTGTCAGCAGGCCGTGAGAAGCGCAAAGAAAAATGCCGTACTTCCTGCTTATTTCTTGATATGCTCTGCACATATAGTCTATTTCCCCATCAGAAAGCCTTTTCCCTGAGGTGACGACGGAAAAACGCAGCACCCCTTTTTTCCAATTATAAGCAGCTTCTTTCTCAATCCGCTCTTGTGAAACCAGAGAGTATGTCTCAATTTCTGATTGGTAGCAAGCTGACTGAGCGCAGTATTTGCAATCTTCGCTGCATCTGCCGCTCTTTGCATTGGTGATTGTACATAGGTCAAAACCATTGCCGCAAGTCTCCCATCTCAGCTCATTGGCTGCTTTTGTGAGAGCTTCTAAGGGCTGCCTGCTAAGCAGCATTAATTCTTCTTTTGTCAGCAGTTCTCCTGCTGCCGCTCGTTCATATGCTCTCTGTATCATGGCAGCAGCCTCCTAACTGACGGTATCAGCCGTTTTCCCAAGGCTGCGCATAAGATGCAAAGGGCCAGGTCTCCGGGAACTGCTAAGACAAAACAGTAGAGAAACAAGGGCCAAAAGGCAATGGGCGTATGGATAACATAGTTGCAGATGATGTAATAGTAAACCATGCCCAGCAGATACACTGCCGCTAATCCTGCCAGGGCTGCCAAAAGCAGTCTTGTAAGGGAGGGCCTGCTCCACCCCTCTAGCAGTTTTCCTGTGAGAAAGGTGCCTGCTGCGAACCCGATTAAATACCCAAAACTGGGGATCAGCACATAACCGGGGCCGCCGCCCTGGGCAAAAATAGGCAGGCCTGCCAGCCCCAGGGCTAGATAGACCAACACACTGGCGGCTCCCAGTCTTGGCCCTAAAAACATTCCTGCCAGGGTGGTAAAGAAAAACTGTAAGGTAAAGGGCACCACAGGCACTGGAATTCGGATAAAGGCTCCTACTGCGATTAGTGCTGCAAAAAGGGCGCACACTACCATTCGCTCAACGGACCATGTCTTTGTCATAAGCAAACCTCCTTTGTGGACCATTCTATTTCTATTATAGACCCTGTTTTCATATTGTCAACTTATTTTTTTTAAAGTTTACAATATGGGACGCTAGGACTTTTCTTATCGATTTCTCCGGCACAAAGGTTCTTTGCATGGTTTTGCACTGCCAAGCTATGGTTTTTTGGCCATGAAAAAATGCGCATCCCTGATTTCGGTTTACGCACTTTTCCAATCACCCTATAAATATTTTTTAAAACGTTCTACATTGTCTTCTTCAAACTTTTTCAGATGCTCCATCAGTTGGAGAATATCCGGCTCTGCTGTGTCTTTGTACTTGCGGATATTCTTAATAGCGTCAATAACACCCATATTGCTGCCTACCATGAGCATTTCTGAAATATGTGATACGGAATCGTCTGATAAGGTCTGAAAGTTAATCATCAGATAGGTCCGAATCTTTTCAAAGGCAGACAGGCCTTCCTCATTAAAACCGTTGGACTCTAGCATTTGGGCTGCTTTATCGTGAATGGACCGGTATTCTTTCAGCTGCGCGTGGAGCCTTTCTTTAAAGGCCTCATCTGTGGTAATATCCATCAGCTGTGTAATGGTATCTACTCCCATCTGCGAATTCTGGTAAATAAAATTCAACAATTCTGCATTGTCATTTTTTTCCTGCATTCTGTTCACCCTCCTTTTTTAATAGTGTGAACAAAAACATCAGGTTTCATTCCCAAACCACATATAATCTTCCAATATGACCCGGCCGTCTGCAGTAAAGGCGACGCCTTCTTCTTCAAGCAGCAGCCGCTGTTCGTTGATTCCGTCATGCTCAAAGGCTGCTGCCAGATTTCCATGGCGATCTACCACGCGGTGACAGGGCAGTCCGCCGGGGCTGTTGTGAAGGGCATAGCCAACAGCTCTGGAAAGTCTGCGGTTCCCCAAAATTCCGGCAATCTGTCCATAGGTGGTCACTCGGCCCCAAGGAATTTGCGCAACAATGTTATATACTCGTTCAAACATATTTTCTGTTTTCATTTGAAGCAACTTTCCTTTTTTATTCATATAGTAAATGGAATCTATCATATCCGGAGGTTACTTATGCATCTTTTTTCTGCTATTTTATTCGCCTTTTCTGCAAATATGGATAACATTCCCCTGGGCATTGCTTATGGAATTCGGGGTATTAAAATTAATCCCCTGAAAAATCTTTTGATTGCTTTTATTACCAGCACCGGCACCCTGATCTCTATGTCACTGGGTGAAGTCATTACTCTGTTTATTTCAGAAGCCATTGCTGCAATCATTGGAAGCAGCCTTCTCATGGCAATAGGTCTATGGTTCATCTTTCGCTTTTTTTCCAAGCGGCGCAAAGGGCTGGCGCAGGAACAAGGAGTTCCTCATACGGAATGGGCTCAGACTGAAGCAGAGACTGAGGCTGAAGCAGAAGCCCAGGCTGCAGTGTCCCAGGTTGCGACCAGCATCACAACAAGGCAGAGCATGGGGCTGGCGCTTGTGCTGATGGTCAATAATATGGGCTTTGGCATCAGCGCCAATATTGCCGGACTTCCGATTCTCCTCACTTCTGTATGTACCTTTCTTTGCAGTATGTTTCTATTGTTGGCAGGGGTGACCATAGGTCTCAGGCTGGCCAGTGACAGGCTCGGCATTTATTCGGAATTGATTTCCGGCATTCTCATTACCATTTTAGGTTTTTATGAGTTCTTCGTGTAGCTCTCTAAAAAAAGAGTTCCGGCTCTGCTCTCCTAGTATAAATTTCTTCCAGCTCTTTCTTGTGATACAGATAGCCTTCGTCCTCATAGTATTTGGCGCCCTTTGGACATTTTTTAATGCAAGCGCCGCATTTAATGCAGATTCCTGTAAACTCCCGTATGTTTTCAAAAGAAATGGAACCCATCGGGCACACCTGGGCACAAATTTTGCAGTCATCACAAGTGTCTGCAGTCAGAGGCTTTACTTTTCGTATATCAATGAACACTCCGTTTCTATCTCTAGGCTGATAATATCCGCGAATGGGATCTTCTCCCTTGACCGGAATCACGCCTTTGTTTTCCAAAAGGATCTTTGAAGCAAACTCTCTGGCCAGCTCCATATCTTTGTCATCCGGGCGGCCTGCAGCAAGAATTTTGGAAAAGGAATGTTCTCCAATAAAGGCTGCTGCTGCCACAGTATGAAACCTGTTCTTTTCTAAGATATTTCTCAGCTCAATGAGGGCGTCATCGTAATTGCGATTTCCATAAAGAACCACTGGCACAGCCAGAGCTCCTCCGCCCTTTACTGTATCCAGATATTTGAGCAGCACGTTTGGCACTCTTCCCGCATAAACGGGGACTCCGAATACAACTGCATCGTCAGATGTAAATTCTTTTCCCTCAGCGCGGGCCTGAGGAAGGGTAAAGTCAAAGACTTCTGCTGTTTCATCACCGGCCAGAGCCTGGGCAATACATGTGACAATTTTTTCTGTTGTTCCTGTTGGGCTAAAATACATGGCCCAAATTTTCTTCTCACTCATTCCTAACATTTCCTTTCTCTTTGCAAAGCAGGCCGCTTTATTTACGAAAGCCTTTTAAAGTATTGGTCAATTCCATTGGCCATTCCCTTGACCATCTTTTTTTGATAAGAAGATGACTTGTTCATTTTTTTATCTTCTTTTTTATTGGATAAAAAGCCCATCTCCACAATGGTTACCGGCACCTTGCTCCAATTAATTCCTGACATGGAGTTGGTGTACATGACGCCTCTGTTCTTTGCCCCTGTTGCACGGCAAAATTCTTCCAGCACGGACTGAGATAACCTCTTTGATTTTTTGTAACTTTTTTTGCAATATTTATTATTCTTAGCAGGTGCAATAGTCAACGCACCGGAAACACGGCTGTCGGAAGAACCGTTTGCATGAATTCGGATAAATGCATCAGCCTTTGCTTTGTTAGCAATTTTAGCTCGCCTGGAATTGCTGATGTTTACGTTATTTTTGGTGCGTATCATCTTCACCTTGTAGCCTCTGAATTTCAGTTCCTTTTCCAGTTTTTTCGCCATTCTGAGAGTCAGTTTGTATTCTGGAATTCCTGTATAACGCCCTGTTGCTCCAGATGCAACTTTTGCCTTTTTCTGTTTGGCTCCGGGACCAATAGGTTCTGCTGCGGAATTTCCCTTTTGCTGGTGACCTGCGTCGATAGCTACAAGATATCCATTGTTTTTCGCAAGATCTTTTGATCTGAGATAATAGTCTTTCTTTTTAAAGGAAACTTTTGACCAGCCGTCTTTGGAAACGCCAATTACTTTGATTTTATAGCTTTTTTTCAGCATAGGGCCTTTGCGAGCCGAAGAGGAAGGGCTATGATAGAGCCTGATGGTCTTCTTAACATAGCGAACCTGTTTTACAGAGTGAAAGTCCTGGTTTTTTTCTTTCCCATAACAGGGACTCCCAAGGACCAAAAGACCTGCAAAAAGAACAAGTGCTGCCAGCGCCGGAACCAATCGAAAGAATCGTCTTCTCATCTCTGAGTTTTCCATATTTCACCTCTACTTTTGCATTTTCTGTTTTTATCTTACCATAAATACAGTAGCCTGACAAATCTCCATTTCTATTATATCATCTACGCTTAAAATGTAACGCATGTTTTCCTTGTTTGAAGCCGGAATAATAGGTGATGCTCTATCAAAGTCTTTTGTCTCTTTCCCGCACAGGGATTCAATATAGAACGTATGTCGTTTTGGATAGAATCGTCGCAAAATCCATACATGAAATTGGGATTTTGTGCATTTCAGTTTACATAATTAATAATTATGTATGGATTTTCAGCTAAAATGCTGCCATTTCAGCTAGAAATGTATGGATTTTTTCGAATTGAAGCTTTATTGGCATACACCAGGCGGAAAAATTGAAAAAGAGCCGGTGAATGAGAATTTTTCACCTGCTGGAACCTCGCTTCCTCTAGGTACACATACAAAAAACCGGCCCATACTTTCGCACGGAGGCCGGTTTCCCTTATTTTTTACACTTATACTAATTCTAAAAATACAGCTTCTGCGCAGTCTCCGCGTCTTGGCCCTAATTTTAAAATTCTTGTGTATCCGCCGTTTCTGTCAGCGTAGTTCGGTGCGATTTCATCGAACAGCTTGGAAACGACATCTTCGTCATAAACATATGCGAGCACCTGTCTTCTTGCATGAAGATCGCCCCGTTTAGCCAGAGTAATCATCTTCTCTGCCTGACGTCTGGCTTCCTTTGCTCTGTGCTCAGTTGTAGAAATACGTCCTTCTCTCAAAAGATCTGTAACGAGATTTCTCAGCATTGCCTTTCTGTGAGCAGTAGGTCTGCCTAGTTTTCTATATCCTGGCATCGCTAAATCCTCCTTTATTCATCGCTTTGTCTTAATCCAAGACCTAATTCTTCAAGTTTGTGCTTTACTTCGTCTAGAGATTTCTTACCAAGGTTTCTGACTTTCATCATGTCTTCCTCTGAACGATGAGTCAGCTCTTCCACAGTATTGATGGCTGCACGTTTTAAGCAGTTAAAGGAACGAACGGAAAGTTCCAGCTCTTCAATGGTCATTTCAAGCGCCTTTTCTTTCTGGTCCTCTTCCTTTTCCACCATGATTTCCATCGTATCCGTGCTGTCCGTCAGTTCGATAAACAGGTTCAAATGCTCCTGCATAATCTTTGCACCAATAGACACCCCTTCGCTCGGTGTGATTGAACCGTCTGTCCAGATCTCTAAAATAAGCTTGTCATAGTCAGTAACTTGACCAACTCTGGTATTTTCAACAGTAAAGTTTACTTTTCTAACCGGCGTATAAATAGAATCCGTTGGAATCACTGCGATTGGAGTGCTCTCTGTTTTGTTTTGATCTGCGGAAACATAACCTCTGCCTCTTGCCAGATTCATTTCCATAACCAATGTAGCGTTTTCCTCAAGAGTCGCGATGTGCAGCTCAGGGTTGCAGATTTCCAGATCAGAATCTCCAATAATATCGGCTGCAGTCACTTCTTTTGGCCCAATTGCATTGATCAGCACCTTTTTCGTATTTTCGCCGTTTAGCTTCACAGCTAACTTTTTTAAATTTAATATAATCTCTGTAACGTCTTCTTTGACTCCTGGAATGGTTGAAAACTCATGAAGTATTCCGTCGATTTTAACCGATGTAACAGCGGCCCCAGGGAGCGAGCTTAAAAGAATTCTCCTCAGGCTGTTTCCCAAAGTAGTGCCGTATCCTCTTTCCAGAGGCTCTACAACGAATTTCCCGTAATTAGAATCTTCGTTTGAAAATACACATTCAATTGTTGGTTTTTCGATTTCTATCACTCAAAACCCTCCTTTTCTTCCAAAACAGTCAATTAACAACAGTAATCAACTATTATTTGGAATATAATTCGACGATCAGATGCTCTGCAACCGGAGTATCAATATCTCCTCTGGCCGGCAGGGCAACGACTTTACCTTCCAGTTTTTCAACATCAACTGTCATCCATGAAGGAACAGTGATGGCCATATCCTTAATCTCCTTGAATTTTGGAGAATTTGTGCTCTTTTCTTTTACTTTGATCACATCTTCTGCTTTTACTTCGTAGGAAGGGATGTCTACCTTCTTACCGTTTACAGTAAAGTGACCGTGGGTAACAAGCTGTCTTGCTTCTTTTCTGGAGGAAGCAAATCCAAGTCTGAATACAACGTTATCCAGTCTTGTTTCCAGGAGAATCAGCAGGTTTTCACCAGTGATGCCCTTCTTTCTGGCAGCTTTATCAAACAAGTTTCTAAACTGCGTTTCCTGCAGTCCATAGAATCTCTTTGCTTTCTGTTTTTCTCTCAGCTGAAGTCCATAGTCGGAAACCTTTTTTCTTCCCTGACCGTGCTGTCCAGGAGGAAAGTTTCTCTTTTCGATGGCGCATTTTGTGCTGTAGCATCTTTCGCCCTTCAGGAAAAGCTTCTGGCCTTCTCTTCTGCATAATCTGCAGCTAGCATCTGTATATCTTGACATTCTATTCTACTCCTCCCTTCATCAGACTCTTCTTCTCTTCGGTGGTCTGCATCCATTGTGCGGTATTGGCGTAATGTCTTTGATCATGGTGATTTCAAGACCTGCGCTCTGAAGCGCTCTGATAGCAGCTTCTCTTCCGGATCCCGGACCCTTTACATATACTTCAACGGTTTTCAGACCATGTTCCATTGCACCCTTAGCAGCTTCTTCCGCAGCCATCTGAGCAGCAAATGGAGTTGATTTTCTTGATCCTTTAAAGCCCAATGAACCGGCACTGGACCATGATAATGCGTTTCCGCTTAAATCTGTAAGAGTTACAAGAGTATTGTTAAAGGTAGACTGAATATGTGCTTGGCCTTTTTCAATGTTCTTGCGCTCTCTTCTCTTTTTTCTAGCTGTCTTTTTTACAGTTTTAGCCATTGTTCTACCTCCTTACTTTTTCTTTCTTCCTACAGTCTTTTTCGGACCTTTGCGAGTTCTGGCGTTTGTCTTTGTTTTCTGGCCTCTTACAGGAAGACCTCTTCTATGTCTGATTCCTCTGTAGCAACCGATTTCCATCAGTCTCTTGATGTTCAGAGAAACATCTCTTCTCAGATCACCTTCTACAACATATTCCTGGTCAATGATCTTTCTGATCTTACCAGCTTCATCCTCGGATAAATCCTTTACTCTTGTATCCGGATTTACACCAGCCTTTTCCAAAATAGCGTTTGCTGTTGGTCTGCCAATACCATAAATGTATGTCAAACCAATCTCAACTCTCTTTTCTCTTGGTAAATCGACACCGGCTATACGAGCCATATTTCCCTCCTATTCCCATCTTCCGTCACGCTGCCTTTCATATCTCACGACATGGGGCGTAATATAAACGGGATGTTCTTTGCTCATGCAAATGAATTTAACTTATATATCTTGAAAGCCGCCGGTCCTCACATGCAGCCGCCTGAGACCAGTAACCTTTCATACACTTCTCAGTGAAAATGTTCTTGCGAAGGCAAACTCCACAGCCCAACAGGCGAGGACCTTGCCGGAGCAAAACTTCATTTCACTGATTTCCGTCTTGCTTTTTCAGTGAAAATGTTCTTGCGAAGGCAAACTCCACAGCCCAACAGGCGAGGACCTTGCCGGAGCAAAACTTCATTTCACTGATTTCCGCCTTATCTTCTCAGTGAAAATGTTCTTGCGAGGGCAAACTCCGCAGGCTCCCAAAGCCGAGGACCTTGCCGGAGCAAAACATTTTCACTACCCTTGTCTCTGCTTGTGCTTTGGGTTCTCACAGATCACCATGACTTTACCCTTACGCTTAATCACTTTGCACTTTTCGCAGATCGGTTTTACGGAAGCTCTAACTTTCATTTTCCACTCCTCCTAACCTTCATCTCTTATGCTTTTCCTCTCCAGGTAATCCTGCCTCTGGTCAGGTCATATGGAGAAAGCTCTACTTTCACCTTGTCCCCGGGCAAAATCCTGATGAAGTTCATTCTAATTTTTCCTGAAACGTGTGCAAGCACTTCATGCCCGGTCTCAAGCCTTACCACAAACATTGCGTTGGGCTGTGCGTCTACGACCGTGCCTTCTGCCTCAATGACGTCTTTTTTCGCCATAATAACACCTCTCTTTTTTACAATGTAAGCAACTCCGGCTCACCATCAGTTATAACAACAGTATTTTCATAATGCGCTGCCAATTTTCCATCCAAGGTAACGACTGTCCAGTCATCGAGGAGCGTCTCCACCTCGTAGGTCCCTTGGGTTATCATAGGTTCAATGGCAAAGACCATACCCTTGGCGAGTCTTGGGCCTCTGCCGGGCGCACCGTAGTTTGGAATCTGGGGTTCCTCATGCATGGCTCTGCCAACGCCGTGGCCGACAAAATCACGAATTACACCAAACCCCTGGCTTTCTGTCTGTTTCTGAATCGCATGTGAAATATCCGAAAGCCGGTATCCCACCTTACAAAACTTTAATCCTTCAAAAAAGCTGTCCTTTGCCGTGTCGATCAAACGCTGCGCTTCCTCACTGATCGTTCCTACAGGATAGGTTCTGGCCGCATCGCTGACATAGTCTTTATAGGTAGATCCTATATCTACGCTTACAATGTCACCCTCTCTCAGCTTTCTCTTTTTAGAGGGGATTCCGTGGACCACTTCATCGTTGATAGAAACACAGGCGCTGGCAGGGAAACCATACAATCCTTTAAAGGACGGCACCATTCCCTTTGCTCTAATTTGATCTTCCACAAACCGGTCAATATCCATTGTGGAAACGCCAGGTTTTACAAAGGTTTCCAAGTCCCGGAGAATTTGGCCTGTGACCGCCCCGGCTGTGCGCATTATGTCTATTTCCTGCTCTGATTTGATGATGATCATACTTATTCACCCAGAATGCTCACAATGTGGTTAAATACATTTTCAAGGCCAATGGCTCCGTCAATATGAGCAATGTTTCCAGCCTTTTCGTAATATTCAACCAGCGGCATTGTCTGCGAATTATATACTTCAATTCTATTTTCTACTGTTTCTGCCGTATCATCAGCTCTCTGAATCAGCGGGCCGCCGCATTTATCACATACGCCTTCTTTCTTTGGAGGCATATTGGTTACGTGGTAAGTAGCGCCGCAGGCCTTGCAGACTCTCCTGCCGATCAATCTGGTCATCAGCTCTTCCTTTTCCACGGCAATATCAAGCACTTTGTCTATTTTCTTGCCATGTTCCTGAAGGAAGTCATCTAACTTTTCCGCCTGGTAAACGGTTCTTGGAAAACCGTCCAGCAGAAAACCGTCCTTACAGTCATCCTCAAGCAATCTTGATGTGGCGATTTCGCACACCAGATCGTCAGGTACAAGTTCGCCCTTATCCATATACGCCTTAGCCTTCTTGCCCAGCTCTGTACCTTCTTTAATATTTTTTCTGAAGATATCTCCGGTGGAAATATGCGGAATATGGTATTTCTCAACAATTTTCACTGCCTGAGTGCCTTTTCCTGCACCCGGAGGGCCTAATAAAATTAAGTTCACTTTTTTACCTCCTACTTAAGGAAACCTTGGTAGTTTCTCATGACCATCTGATTTTCCAGCTGTTTCATAGTATCCAGCGCCACACCTACTGCAATCAGCAGCGAGGTGCCGCCAAAGTGAATGTTAAGCCCTGTGTACTGGCTGACTATGGTTGGCAGCACAGCTACCAATGCCAGGAAAATCGCTCCTACAAAAGTAATTCTTGTCATTACTTTGTTTAAATATTCAACCGTGGCTTTCCCCGGTCTGATTCCCGGAATAAATCCGCCGTTGGCCTTCATGTTCTGCGCTACTTCCATAGGGTTAAAGGTAACTGCTGTATAGAAATATGTGAAAAAGATAATCAGTATCACATTAAATACAGCGTACACCCACACCCCCGGCGAGCCCTGAGGAGACAGCCACTTTGTAATCCACATGGACGCGGAGCTGTCAGCTGACATGAAATAGGTGATGGTCAGCGGGAACTGTAAAAAGGACATAGCAAAGATTACCGGGATAACCCCTGCCTGATTCACTTTCAGCGGAATATGGGTCGATTGTCCGCCGTACATTTTTCTTCCTACAACGCGCTTTGCGTACTGTACCGGTATTCTTCTCTGGCCCTGCTGGATCTCGATGATTCCAATGATAACCACAACCGCGAATACGACAAAGAGCAGTATGGACACAATGCTCATTGTACCTTCTGTGTACTTGAGCCATACAGCATGGATGCCGCTTGGCAGTCTGGCGATAATACCGCCAAAGATGATCAACGAAATACCGTTTCCGATTCCGCTCTCATTGATCTTCTCGCCCAGCCACATCAGGAACGCCGTACCTGCTGAAAGTACCAGCACAATCACTGCTACTGAGAAAAAGTCGGTTTTGATCAGAGCCTGTCTGAACATACCTACTGACATCCCCACAGCCTGGACCAGCGCCAGCACTACAGTCAAGTAGCGAGTATATTGTGCAATTTTTTTCTGTCCTTCGCTTCCTTCTTTTGCCAGGCGCTCCAGCCGTGGGATGGCAATGGTCAGCAGCTGCAGTATGATGGAAGCTGTAATATATGGTGTGATGCTCAGAGCAAAGATGGTAAAGTTGCTGAAAGCACCACCTGAAAACAGATTAAACAGAGCAAACAATCCCTCATCCGTATTCATAACCTGATCAAGATATGTCCGATCAATGCCAGGCACTGGAATATTAGAGCCAATACGGAAGACAATTAACATCAGGAGCGTATAAATGATCTTTTTCCTGATATCGATAATCTTCCAGGCCTTGGTGATTGTTTTGAACATCTCCATTTAAATCACCTCTGCCTTTCCTCCGGCAGATTCTATTTTTTCAATTGCTGTTTTGCTGAATTTATGAGCCTGAACGGTAATGTTCTTTTCCAGGTTTCCATTGCCTAAAACTTTAACCCCGTCCTTCATCTTTTTAATAATTCCAGCTTCTTTCAGCATTTCAGGCGTTACAACAGTGCCGGCTTCAAATTTGTTCAAATCATCCACATTTAAGATCGCGTATTCTGTTGCCCAGATGTTTGTAAATCCTCTCTTTGGAATTCTTCTGTACAGGGGCATCTGTCCGCCTTCAAATCCCGGCTTTGTACCGCCGCCGCTTCTGGAGTTCTGTCCGTTCATACCTCTTCCGGCAGTTGTACCCTGTCCGGTAGCATGACCGCGGCCTTTTCTCTTTGGCGCTTTTGTTGCGCCGGCAGGAGCTTTTAATTCATGCAGTTTCATCTATTCGCACCTCCAATCCTATAGTTCTTCTACAGTCAAAAGATGCTCAACTTTGTTAATGGCGCCCCATGTTACCGGAGAGTCAACAAGTTCAACTGACTGGTGCATCTTCTTTAATCCTAACGCTTCTACAACTTTTTTCTGTTTTGGGGAAGCGCCAATTGTGCTTTTTGTTAAAGTGACTTTCATCATTTTAGCCATTGTCTCTTCCTCCTTATCCTAAGATTTCTTCTGTTGTCTTACCTCTCAGGCGAGCAACTTTTTCTACTGTCATCAGGTTTTTGAGTCCTTCAATTGTAGCATAAGCCATATTTCCGGTGTTGTTGGAACCAATTGATTTTGCTCTGATGTCTTTTACTCCCGCAGCTTCCAGTACAGTACGTACAGAAGAACCTGCGATTACTCCAGTACCTTCTGCCGCCGGCATCAGCAGTACTCTGCCTGCGCCGAACACTCCCAGAATTCTGTGTGGAATCGTTGTTCCTACTGTAGGAACTTTTATCAGTTTTTTCTTTGCATCTTCCGTTGCTTTTCTTACTGCTTCAGGAATTTCCTGAGCTTTTCCAAGACCAACGCCAACGTGACCTTCGCCGTCGCCTACTACTACAGTTACGCTGAATCTCATGTTTCTGCCGCCTTTAACTGTCTTAGCTACACGTCTGATGCTGACGATAGTTTCGTTTAAGTCCAGCTTGGAAGCATCGATCGTATTACGCATTCCTATTACCTCCTGTTAGAATTTCAATCCAGCTTCGCGAGCACCATCCGCCAGTTCCTTTACACGTCCGTGATACAGGAATCCGCCTCTGTCAAAGGCAACGTTTTCAATGCCCTTTGCAAGCGCTCTTTGTGCAATAGCTTCGCCAACCTTCTTGGCTGCATCCTTATTTCCGCCATACGGGATCTGACCTTTCAGGTCTTTATCCAGTGAGGAAGCCGCAACCAGGGTAACTCCGTTTACGTCATCAATAATCTGAACGGAAATATTCTTATTACTTCTGAAAACGCAAAGTCTAGGTTTCTCAGGAGTTCCATAAAGGTCTTTTCTAACTCTCTGGTGTCTTGCGACACGTCTATCATTTCTGCTGTCTTTTGCCATTTTATTTCACTCCTTTCCTTATTTCGCTCCGGTTTTACCTTCTTTTCTGCGGATATATTCACCTGCATATTTGATACCTTTGCCCTTGTATGGCTCTGGCTTTCTCCATGCCCGGATATTCGCAGCGTAGTTTCCTACTAACGCTTTATCAGTTCCCTTTACCAGAACTTCTGTAGCAGAAGGTGTTTCTGTGGTAATGCCGTCCGGATCTTCCATCTCTACCGGATGGGAAAAGCCAAGGTTCAGAACCAGCTTCTTGCCTTTTTTCTCAGCTTTATATCCTACTCCTACTAATTCCAGTTTTTTCTCGTAACCTTCTGTTACGCCTGTTACCATATTCTGAATCAGAGTTCTTGCAAGGCCGTGCTGTTCCCTATGGGATTTTGCATCGGAGTCTCTGGAAACAGTTACGGTTCCGTCTTTTACTTCTACTTTTAACAACTTGCTGACCTGCTCTGTCAGTTCGCCTTTTGGTCCTTTTACAGTGACTGCATTGTTGCCGTCAACTTTAACCTCAACGCCAGCAGGGAGATCAACAGGTCTGATACCGATTCTTGACATTGTTTACCTCCTACCAAACATAACAAACTACTTCGCCGCCAACACCCAGTTTTCTGGCTTCTTTATCGCTGATTACTCCGTTGGAAGTTGAGATAATCGCGATGCCCAGTCCGCCCAGAACTCTTGGAACTTCATCAGCCTTAGCGTAAACCTTCAGGCCCGGCTTGGAAATCTTTTTGATTCCTGTGATAACTCTTTCTTTATCAGGGCCATACTTCATCTGAACGCGAATGGTTCCCTGTGTATTGTCGTCTATAACGTCAAATCCTTTAATGTAGCCTTCTTCTGTTAAAATTCCTGCGATGGATTTTTTCATCTTGGAAGCAGGAATATCAACCGTATCATGACCTACAGTATTGGCATTTCTGATTCTTGTCAGCATATCTGCTATTGGATCTGTCATTGTCATTACAGTATTTCTCCTTTCTTGACGTTTTTACCAGCTTGCTTTTTTCACGCCCGGGATTTCTCCCTTGTAAGCAAGCTCTCTAAAACAGATACGGCATATTCCATATTTTTTCAGAACAGAGTGCGGTCTTCCGCAGATCCTGCATCTGGTATATGCGCGTGTTGAATATTTCGGTTTTCTTTGCTGTTTTATTTTGAGAGATGTTTTTGCCATGTTTCCCTCCTATTATTTTTCAAACGGCATACCGAGAAGTTCCAGCAGAGCTGCAGCTTCTTCATCTGTTTTAGCCGTTGTAGTGAATACAATGTTCATACCTTTAATCATATCAACTTTATCGTAGTTGATTTCCGGGAAGATCAGCTGCTCCTTGATACCCATGGAATAGTTGCCTCTGCCGTCAAAGGAATTTTTGCTTACACCTTTAAAGTCTCTTACTCTAGGAAGAGCGATGTTGAAGAATTTATCAACGAAGGTGTACATGTTCTCTCCTCTTAAAGTGACTTTCGCTCCCACAGGCATCCCCTGTCTTACCTTAAAATTGGCGATTGATTTTTTTGCCTTGGTAACAACCGGTCTTTGTCCTGTAATCAGCGCCAGCTCTTCTACTGCGCCTTCCATAACCTTAGCGTTGTCTTTGGCTTCGCCAAGGCCCATGTTAATGGTCACTTTTTCCAGCTTTGGAACTTCCATTGCATTTTTATATGAGAATTTTTCCATCAATGCTTTGAAAACATTGTTATCGTAATTTTCTTTTACTCTGGCTGTCAAAATCGTCTCCTCCTTTCTTAGTCAATTACCGTTCCGGTTTTCTTTGCGACTCTAACTTTTTTACCGCCTTCTATTTTATAGCCGATCTTGCTAGCAGTCTTTGATTTTGTGTCGTAGTACATAACGTTGGAAATATCCAGCGGACCTTCCTGGTGCTTGATCTCTGCAGCCTCTTTTGGAGTCTGCTTTTGATGCTTGGTCTGCATGTTGATGCCTTCTACGATCACTTTGCCTTCTTTTGGCATGGCTTTTATTACTTTGCCTGTCTTACCTTTATCTTTTCCAGTAAGTACGATTACTGTATCGTCTTTCTTAATTCGCATCCGCTCGCCTCCTATAATACTTCCGGTGCCAGTGACACTATCTTCATAAAGTTTTTCTCTCTAAGCTCTCTAGCTACTGGTCCAAAGATACGAGTCCCGACCGGTGTCATATCCTCTTTCAAAATTACAGCTGCGTTCTGGTCGAATTTTACATAGCTGCCGTCAATTCTTCTGGCACCTTTTTTCGTTCTTACTACAACTGCTCTTACAACGTCGCCCTTTTTCACAACGCCTCCCGGAGTGGCGTCCTTTACTGCGCAAACGATTACATCTCCAATGTTCGCATACTGGCGGCTTGTTCCGCCGAGGATACGAATGCACAGAAGTTCTTTTGCACCGGAGTTATCAGCGACTTTCAGTCTTGTTTCTGTCTGAATCATTCTGGCGCCTCCTTATTTTACCTTCTCTACAATATTCACAAGTCTCCATCTCTTGTCTTTGGATAAAGGCCTTGTTTCCATAATTCTAACTTTATCTCCGATGTTACATTCGTTGTTTTCATCGTGAGCCTTGACCTTCTTTGTTCTCTTTACAGCTTTTCCATAAAGGGAATGTCTTACGAAGTCTTCCAGCGCAACGACAACAGTTTTATCCATTTTGTCACTTACAACGATACCCACTCTGGTTTTTCTGAGGTTTCTTTCAACTGTCATATTACATCCTCCTTTCTGTTAGCCCTGAGCCTTTTCAAGCTGTTTTTCTCTGATGATGGTCTTAACTCTTGCTATATTTCTCTTTGTATCTCTCATTTTGATAGGGTTTTCAAGCTGTCCGGTAACATGCTGGAATCTGAGATTGAATAAATCCTTCTTCATCTTTACCAGTTCAGCATTGAGCTCCACTTCTGACATTTCTCTCATCTTCTTCAGTTCCATTATGCTTCACCACCCTTTGCTTCCATTTCTTTGATGGCAAATTTACATTTAACAGGCAGTTTGTGAGCTGCAAGACGCATAGCCTCTCTCGCCTGAGCTTCTGTTACACCTTCGATTTCAAACATAACTCTGCCTGGTTTTACAACTGCTACCCAGTACTCAGGAGCACCTTTACCGGAACCCATACGTACTTCTGCAGGTTTCTTTGTTACTGATTTATGCGGGAAGATTTTGATATAAACCTTACCACCTCTTTTTACGGATCTTGTCATGGCAATTCTGGCTGCCTCGATCTGGTTTGAAGTAATCCATCCACACTCTGTGGCTGTCAGGCCGTAATCACCGTAGGTCACTTTGTTGCCCTTTGTGGCTACACCTTTCATTCTGCCTCTGTGGACTCTTCTGCGTTTAACGCGCTTTGGCATTAACATCAGCGTTTCCTCCTCTCTATCGTCTATTCTTCAGTTGCTGCTTCTGGTGCATCAACCTGTGCTTCTTCAACTTGTGCCTGTGCTTTGGCTGCTTCTGCCGCAGGGTCCGGCTTTGGAGTCTTTCTGACTCTTGGGTTTACTGCTTTTGGCAGTTCCGGCTTATCGTCTCTTCTTCTGTCGCTTCTTCTTCTATCGCCGTCTCTTCTCGGTCTTCTGTCACCGTCTCTTCTTCTCTTTCCGTCTCTTCTTCCGCCGCCGGCTTCTTCGCGAACTGCGGATTTCAGGCCTTTGTCAAGAGTTTCGCCGTGGTTAATCCAAACCTTAACGCCCAGTTTACCGTAAGTGGTATCTGCTTCTGCAAATCCATAATCAATATCAGCTCTCAAAGTATGGAGAGGAACGTTTCCTTCGCTGTACTTTTCTGATCTGGCGATTTCAGCGCCGCCCAGTCTTCCGGAAACCAGAACTTTAATTCCCTTTGCGCCGGCTTTCATGGTTCTGCCGATAGCCTGTTTCATGGCTCTTCTAAAGGAGATTCTTCTTTCCAGTGCCTGTGCAATGCTTTCTGCTGTCAGCTGTGCATCCAGCTCAGATCTTCTAACCTCTTTGATTTCGATTGTGATGTTTTTCTTTGTCAGTTTTTCCAGATCGCCTTTCAGTTCATCGATGCCGTTTCCGGATCTTCCGATTACCATACCAGGCTTTGCTGTCAGTACAATAACCTTTAGCTTGTTATCTGCCTGACGTTCAAGCAATACTTTGGAAACGCCTGCAACGTAGAGCTTTTTCTTTACAAATTCTCTTACTGTGTTATCTTCAATCAGATAGTCTGCAAAGTTTCCTTTATCTGCATACCATTTGGAATCCCAGTCTTTGATGATGCCCACTCTCAATCCATGTGGACTTACTTTCTGACCCATTAAATGAACCTCCTATCCTTAATTCTTTTCTCTTAAAGTGACGCCGACATGACTGCTTCTCTTTAAGATGATTGATGCTCTTCCCTGTGATCCAGCTCTCCATCTTTTCATAGTCGGTCCCTGATTCGCATAAACTTCTGCTACATATAAGTTGTCTGTATCCATTTCTTTTACATCCGCATTGGCCATTGCGGACTGAACAACTTTTTCTACGATTTCAGCACCTTTTCCCGGTGTAAATTTCAATATAGTAAGCGCCTCATTTATATCTTTTCCTCTTACAAGATCTGCAACAGGCTTAAGCTTGATCGGAGACATTCTTACATATTTTGCAACTGCTTTTGCTTCCATTCTCATGTTCTCCTTTTCTTACTTTACTTTTGATGACTTGTCTGCAGCGTGTCCTCTGTAAGTTCTTGTCGGAGCAAATTCTCCAAGTCTGTGACCTACCATATCTTCGGTGATATATACAGGTACGTGCTTTCTTCCATCATGCACTGCAATTGTGTGTCCTACCATCTGCGGAAATATTGTGGAGGCCCGCGACCATGTTTTTACAACTTTTTTTTCGTTCGCTGTGTTCATCGCTTCAATTGCAGCCAACATCTTTCTTTCGACGAAAGGGCCTTTTTTCAGTGATCTACCCATTATCTATGCTCCTTCCTTATTTTTCATTTCTTCTCTTAACGATATACTTGTCAGAAGCCTTTTTCTTCTTTCTTGTCTTATATCCAAGAGCAGGCTTACCCCAAGGTGTAACCGGGCTGACACGGCCGATTCCGGTCTTACCTTCACCACCACCGTGTGGGTGATCATTCGGGTTCATTACAGAACCTCTCACTGTTGGACGAATGCCCATGTGTCTTTTTCTTCCGGCTTTCCCGATCTGAATGTTGGCGTGATCTCCGTTGCCTACTTCACCGATGGTGGCTCTGCATTCCATTCTCACTTTGCGAACTTCTCCGGAAGGAAGTCTTACCTGAGCTTCTTTTCCTTCTTTTGCCATGAGCTGTGCGCCGTTGCCTGCAGATCTTACCATTTGTCCGCCTTTTCCAGGCTTCATTTCAATGTTGTGGATAACAGTACCTACCGGAATGTTTGCCAGAGGCAGGGCGTTTCCTACTTTGATATCCGCTTCTGGACCGGAAACGATTACATCGCCTACCATTAATTTTTCCGGAGCAATGATATATCTCTTTTCGCCGTCAGCATAGTTGATCAGCGCAATATTGGCGCTTCTGTTCGGATCGTATTCGATCGTAGCTACTTTTCCCGGTACTCCATCTTTGTTTCTCTTGAAATCGATGATTCTGTATTTTGGTCTGTAGCCGCCGCCTCTGTGTCTTACAGTGATCTTGCCTCTGGTATTTCTTCCTGCGTGCTTTTTTAATGTTACTGTAAGAGATCTTTCAGGGGTGGTGCTAGTGATTTCTTCAAATGTTGAAACCGTCATTCCTCTGAGACCAGGAGTAGTCGGATTGTATTTTTTTATTGCCATTCTTTCTACCTCCTATATTTTATAAGCCCTGGAAGAATTCGATTTCTTTACTCTTTTCAGTCAGAGTAACGATTGCCTTTTTCGTAGCGGCAGTCATTCCTACGTTTCTTCCCATTCTTTTTTTCTTACCAACAACGTTCATAATGTTTACTTTTTTCACTTCCACATCGAAGATTTCTTCCACAGCGTGTTTTACCTGTGTTTTGTTTGCATCAACTGCAACCTTGAATGTGTATTTTTTAGCCTGGGCATCTTCCATACTTTTTTCGGAGATGACCGGTTTTAAAATTACATCGTAAGGCGTTTTCATTATGAGTACACCTCCTCAATTTTGTTAATCGCATCCTTGGTAACAATGAAGTTTGTATGGTTGATAATTTCGTATACGTTCATTGTGCTTACCAGAGCAGTTCTCACTCCCGGAATATTGGCAGCGGAGCGAACTACGTTTTCATCTTTTTCTGCCATAACGATCAGTGCTTTTTTACCTGCTTTAATGTTTTCCAGCACCTTGATCATTTCCTTTGTCTTAGGAGCTTCAAATTTCAGTTCATCTAAAACAATGATTTCTTTTTCCTCTACTTTTGAGGAAAGCGCTGATTTCATGGCCAGTCTTCTCAGCGTCTTCGGTAATTTGTATCTGTAATCTCTTGGCTTTGGCGCAAATACGATTCCGCCGCCTATCTGAGATGGGTCTGTTGTGCTTCCCTGTCTGTGACGGCCTGTACCTTTCTGTCTGAAAGGCTTTCTGCCTCCGCCTCTTACTTCTGCTCTTGTTTTAGCGGACTGTGTGCCCTGTCTCTGGTTTGCCAGGTAGTTTTTTACTACAGCGTGTACTGCATTCTGGTTAGGCTCGATTCCGAAGATTTCATCGTTCAGTTCGATGGTTCCGGCTTCTGCTCCAGTCATGTTAAGCATTGTAACTTTTGCCATTTTACTTCCTCCCTTCCTGAAGTCTTCTCTATTTGTCCTGTCCCTTTACTGCGTACTGAATGCGAACCAGGCCGCCTTTGTTTCCCGGTACAGCACCTTTTACCAGCATCAGGTTTCTTTCTTCAATAACTTTTACTAAAACCACGTTCTGTACTGTTACAGTGTCGCGTCCCATTCTTCCGGATTCTTTGTTGCCTTTGAATACTCTTCCCGGATAGGATGCTCCGGCTTTTGCACCGGACAGTCTCTTGTGTTTGGAACCGTGGCTCATAGGGCCTCTGTGATGTCCGTGTCTCTTGATCTCGCCTTGTGTTCCTTTTCCTTTGGAAGTGCCTGTGATGTCCAGTTTTTTTCCTTCTTCGAAATCAGCAACTGTAATGGTCTGGCCTATTTCGTAGGTTTCACCGTCTTCCAGTCTGAATTCCGCTACATGCTTTTTCACAGGAACATCGGCTTTTGCAAAGTGACCGGTCATCGGTTTATTCACTCTGTGCGGTTTTGTATCTTCAAAACCCACCTGTACTGCATTGTAACCGTCTGTCTCAACTGTTTTGATCTGCGTTACTGTCTCTGGACCCGCCTCAATTACCGTTACAGGAACCACTTCGCCTGCTTCGGTAAAGATTTGAGTCATTCCGACTTTCTTTCCTAAAATTGCTTTCATATTTTTCCTCCTAATTCTTACAGCGGATTGCTCTGGTTATGGCGCAGGCGCTGCAACTCTCCCGCCCGTCCCTCTCATGCAATCTTACTAAGGGGAGTACCCTTACATTTTCATATTCGCCCCGGCAGCCGGCGCGATGCCTAAAAGGCAGTTCTATTTTTGTAAAAAAGTTCTTGTGTAAGCAACCTCCGCAGCCCTGGCGAGGACCCGTTGCTGGAACAAAGCTTCCTTACCCAGACTTTTTTCTAAGAACTGTTTTGTGAAGGTGACCTCCGCAGCCCCAGCGAGGACCCGTCACCGGAACAAAACCGTTCTTAGAGTTTAATTTCAATATCCACGCCTGCCGGCAGATCCAGCTTTGTCAGCGCATCTGTTGTTTTCGCTGTGGCGCTTGTAATATCGATCAGTCTCTTATGTGTTCTCTGTTCAAACTGTTCTCTGGAATCCTTGTATTTATGAACAGCTCTCAAGATAGTAACAACTTCTTTTTCTGTAGGCAGCGGAATCGGTCCGGAAACTTCTGCGCCTGTTTTTTTGGCGGTTTCCACGATTTTAGCTGCACTCTGGTCTAATAACGCGTGGTCATAGGCCTTAAGCTTAATTCTGATTTTTTGTAATTCGCTCATTTCGTCCTCCTGATTTTCTGTACTGTTTTCGCTATGCTCGTACAAGGGGTTCTGCTGCCTGCTTTTCACCCATGTACCCTTCTGCGGCTTGCTTGGTACACGGCTCCGTGTGTTTCTTTATTTTTTACACAAAACAAAAGCTGGCGAATCCCTTCGCTCCCATCGGGTGGGAACAATTCTCCGTAGAAATTATCCTATAGCCAGGTAACTTCCTACTTCATCGCCTTACACAAGCTTTTGTAGTATATACCACCCTGTTAAAAATTGCAAGGTTTTTTTAAGAAAAAATTCTTATTTTCTACACTTTCTTTCCAGCATTTGCAACGGCTTTGGTCTGTCATACTGTAACACGCTCCCTGGCGTTTCTTTTTTGCTGTATTTCAGGCTGAAAAAACCTCTATCATTTCCTATGAATATGGCTAAAATGATTGTTTTCGTCAAACAGGCAAAACGCAAAAAGCCTGTCCTAAGGTTTTCGCAGGACAGGCCTTTTGCAGTTTCCTATGTGCCAATGACCCTATTTTTCCTTTTTATCCATACAATTTTCTCAGAAATCCTCGCTAATTTCTTCTAAAATCCCTATTTTAAGGCAAAAGTATGAATTTTTCAGGTCAATAGCTGCCTTTTTTCTGCAAATTGTATGGATAATAACGTGATTTTTCACATTTTGACATATCTTATCATCCCCTCATCCCCGCAAAACAGAAAAACACCTGCATTTCTGCAAAAAGGGCTCGTCAATAGATAAACTCCAACAATATAGTTTGTGGTACGAATCGTTTTCAGCTCTACGGGAGGGCAGCTCCTTCACGAAAAAGGCAGCAATGCTTTTGGTTCTCCAAATAACACTGCTGCCTTTTTATAACGTGGGAAATATCGTCTTGCGATATTTCCGTATGTTTCAACGCTTGCTATGCTGCGCTCCTGTGCTCACGTTGTTCGCTCCGCTACCCGTTTTATCAGCAAATCGCCTGCAGCTCTTTGGACAAAAAGGCAAAGAAAGTGCCTTGCGGCGAGTCGCCCTTTGGGGGGCGACATGGGAAATAGGAATCTCTGATTCCGTCATTTCCTCTTTTGTTATTATGCAGGAACTA
>CAUEYG010000002.1 GCA_959021945.1 uncultured Eubacteriales bacterium
ATGGTATTTTGCAAAAGCAGGAGGATCTCTCAATCAGAATCAATTTTTCAGTGGCAATGATGGAGGAAAATGAGAAAATTTTGGCCATGGAACAAGCGTTTAAAGGTCCTTTTGTAAGGTTTAATGGAGTAAAAGAGTTCTTGGATGGAACGCCTATGGGCTATACCGGCTTTTTAACAGAACCTTATGCCGATAAGCCCGGCTTTGTCAGTGAGCCTTTGGTTCCGCCAGATGTATTCATGGACCGGGTAACAGAGCTGGATGCTAGGAACGTCAGATGCAGGGTCCACTGCTGCGGAGACGGTGCAGTACGGCTTGCGCTGGATGCCTTTGAGCAGGCAGGGCAAAGAAATGGTTTTCGTGACATGAGGCATGCCATTGAACATATTGAAATCATTTCACCAAAAGACATCCCCCGTTTTTCAAAGCTTGGGGTCATCGCTTCCGTACAACCGGAGCATGCTCCCCGTACTCACTATAGCACCCATCCTTTTCATCATCTAGTAGGTCAGGACAGGCTGCGCTATATGTGGCCTTTCCAATCTCTGCTGCAAAGCGGCGCTCATATGGCCTTTGGAACAGATTACCCGGTTGTTGAATTTACACCCTTTAAAGGTCTGTTCCGCGCAGTGAACAGGCTGACCAATGAGCTGGAACCAGCAGGCGGCTACAATCCCCAAGAAAAAATGGGTCTCCATGATGCTCTGAAATGTTATACCTTAGGCTCCGCTTTTGCCTGCGGAAGAGAGCGGGAGCTTGGAACCCTGGAACCAGGCAAGCTGGCTGATCTTACAGTCCTTGGAAAAAATCCGTTTTCTGTCATTGGCAACCGGGATCAGATGTTTCATATGCCTGTACTCATGACAATGATGGATGGAAATCTTGTTTTTGAAAAATAATTTACGTGCTAGGAGGGTTTTATGGAAAAGAAAAAATCATCAATGGGAAGCGTGTTGACCGTAGCCGGCACTTATATTGCTTTTGCAATTGGCTCCGGGTTTGCCACTGGTCAGGAAGTGCTCCAATATTTTACTGTGTTCGGCGCAGGGGCGTTTGCCGGACTTCTCATTTATTTTATTGGCGGCGCTCTTATGGATACGGAGTTTATTACCATTGGCCAAAAAGAACAGTTTGAAAGAAAAAATGGAGTGTACCGTTATTATTGTGGAAAGTATGTAGGAACTTTTTATGACTATTTTACCAATCTGTTTGTCTATATGTCTTACGTTGTAATGTGTTCAGGGGCGGGCGCTGCTCTAAATCAGCATTACGGCCTGCCTTCCTGGGTTGGTGTGGTGTTGTTGGCAGCTGCCGCAGGGCTGACGGTTACTCTTGGCCTTGAAAAAATTGCTGCGATTATAGGAAAGATTGGGCCTGCCCTAATTATCATTACCATTTTAATCTGTATTCCAAATATCTTTAACGGAGCATCTTCCATCAGCCAAGGCATGGACCTGGCTCCTAAGCTGGATTTCATTAAGGCAGCGGATTCCTGGTGGCTTTCCGTCTTTAATTATCTGGGATTTGGAATCCTCTGGATGGTATCTTTTCTCCCGGCTTACGGAAAGACGCTGAACAGTACAAAGCAGGCGGCTGCCGGCCAGGTCTTAGGTGTGGCGCTCTTTACCGTAACCGCCCTGATCGTGGTGTTAGCTATGTTTTCCAATATGGCTTCTATGGAAGGATCTCAGATCCCTATTTTAACCTTGGCTTCAAACTTGAGTCCTGCCTTTGGAAGTATCTTTGCCATTATTATTTTACTTGGCATTTATTCTTCTGCAGTGCCCCTTCTCTACGGTCCTGCCACCCGTTTTGTTGATGAAAAAACCGCCAAAGGGAAAACAGTCATGGTGATACTTGCCTTGGTGGGCGCAGCTATCGCTCTGCTGCTGCCATTTAATGAGCTTTTAAACATCATCTATACGGTAAACGGATATGTTGGGATTATCTTTATTCTGTTGGTGATTCTCAAAGTCATCGTAAGAAATATACAGAAAAAAGCTTAGTTGTTTTTGAAGAAAAAATCCTGAACCTGCGTGATGATAGCAGTTTCAGGATTTTGTCACTTCTAATTTTCTTTTATTATAGCTTTCGCATACATTTTTCGCTCCGCTTCTTCAATCATTAGCACCTCCATAGCCTGATCAAAAGTCAAGTTCATACTTCCCATTAGATTACGAATGATTGCTAGCATTTTCGCTTCATTTTCTTTCTTTGCTTTTTCAGCAGTTTCTCTTGCTGCTTCTTTTGCGGCCTCTCTTGCGGCCTCTCTTCTTGCTTCATATATGGCCTGTGTATATGTCATAAAATCATTCCTCCTTTTTGGCGTTTCCTTGATTTTATTAATTTCTTTTTCTATCGCCCCTACCAGTGGGTCACTACTCTCTTCTTCCGGATGGGAAATGTAGCTTACAAGGGCTTTCAGTCCCGGTGTCAGATTGTCTGTCATGCCTTTTGCATTGATGAAGATTTTCGCCGTTCCATCTTCCAGTTTGTGATCCAGTTGCTCCTCACACCTGCTTGTATAGGTGTACTTTGCCAGGTTCAAACCAAATGGGTCAAAGTTGCAGATAAAAATCACATAGGACTGCGGGAGGTCTTCAAAGTCTTCTCCCTCTTTTAACACAGACACGTCGATGTTACTCTGATAATATCTTGCCCGTTTGGCCAGATTCCGTTTTGGCATGGCCTGCATTTCGATAGAATAAATCGTACCTTCTTCATCCTCCACATAATGGTTCTCGTCCCTGTTTGCATAGCAAACAGCGGAGAGACCTTATGCTTTAATGCCCCACAATTCGCACTGCGAGAGTGGTTTGGCATTTGTCGTATAGGCATCCAGACGAATCCCCCTTGCCTCTGATGTATCTTTCATGGATTTCTGCGTCTCTATCAATTCCACCCGGCTCAGCTTCACATCCAAAATGGTTTCGATCACCCCTTTGCAGATCTCGGTATTCTCCATTACCGCACCAAACATAAAATCGTCAAGATATTCTAATTCCTCGAACCGTTTACTCATCTCCCCTCAAACACCCCCTTGTTTCCTTCTCTTTATTTTATTACAATGATACATGAGCGGCTACTTGCTTTTACAACATTACCCCTTCCCTATCTGCGACATCCTCCCCTGTTTCCGCATCCATATCCCATTCCATTTTGAAATCCCTTTCCAGCACCAGTTCTACCCCTATGCATACTGTAATTATCACAGATTCCATCTCCATCTACATCAACAAAAGCACAGCCTGCATAAGCATAGTCACAAACTCCATCCTCATTTATATCTGTAAAATGAAGCCCCTGCCCCTGTCCTGCCGCCAATCCACCTGCTGTTATCAGTGTAGCTGTCACAATCCCTACTACCAATTCTTTCATACTTGTTTCCTCCATTTCATTCCACTGCCTGATGTTACTCTTATTATACCACTTCCAGAAGCAAAAAGGCCTTTGATTTCCTACAAAATCTGCAGCTTTCGAAAAAGCTGCTTCTGATTGTTGACGCCGATCTTCTGGTAAATAGTGTAGAGGTGCCTCTTCACCGTAGCCTCACTGATATACAGCTCTTTTGCAATTTCCGGGTTAGTAAGGCTTCTTTTCAGGGATAAAAATATAATTTCAAATTCCCGGTTGGACAGATGATATTCTTCTTTTAAGGCAGTAAGTCGCTTGGTGAAAATATCAGAGATATAGTAAATAGCCGCAGTAATCTTCTTTTTCGCAGCATCGTTATAGGCTAACTGCACCATATACGTATCATCTTCAATATGAACGGGAATAGGTCCAAGTGTACATAGATCAGGGTCTTTTAATAATTTTTTCACGCACTGAGTAATCTGTTTTGTAAATTCACTGTCCTCCAAAGACCCTCTGTATGTTTTGGCAAATTGGGAAAAAGAAGCGTTATTGCTGAGTATATTAGCACTGCTGTCATAAGCGCACAGTCCGAGAGTTTCAATATTATCCAGGGTCCAGTTTTCCTCCGGCTGTGCGCCTTCCTGCCGGCTCCGTGCTCCGCCATCAGGGCAGCAAAACTCCGCCTCCATTCGATCAGACAGATAGGGCTGAAAAAACTTTACAAGTTCCAGATCCTTTTCCTTAAACTCCACCTTTTCATTGGTTCTGAACAATCCTAAAATGGCGATTATATCACAGCCCTGAGGAAGAGGAATATTGGCGTCAATGGAAATTTCCAGACTGGCGCTTGAAGCGAACTCCTGGAAGTATTTCGTTTCCCTCCGCTCCTGCATGGAAAAAAGATCAGAATTGCGGAAAGCAATATAGTCCTGCTGTGATAAAATAGGCAGTACATCATCATTATGCATATAAGTTGTCACATAATTATTGATTTCCTCTGTAGACCAATTGACAGGGCGAAAAGATTCCATTTCATATTTTTTCGTGTCCTGATTATAACGAAAAAACATAAAGTCACTTTTGTCAAAATAGATCAGAGACTTTAGTTTTGTCATAAACCGTTCTGTGAATTCAGCCAACGTCAGGCTCTTATCATAAATGCATCGGATCATATCGCTTATGGTCTTTACCTCTTCCATTGTAAAACTAATATTGTTCATTATACGGATACTCCTTCACATTTCCGGCCTCTGAAACACAGAATCTTCGGACCTTTCCTCTATAGTATACGAAACCCTCCTGTTTTTTTCAACAAAAGACCATACTCAGCCGTCGCATTGCGACTTTAGTTGTAATTGGAAAAAACACGATAAGCCTTTTGTTTTAAAAATAATCTGATAATTTCAAAAAGATTCGTTTTTGGTTGGATTTCAAAACCCATTCTCAATGCTACAATTTAATTGTAGTTATTATTGATGAATAAAGAGGAGGTTATACATGGTTTTATTAGGACAAATTATTATCTGGATTATCATGGCCTGCGCGGTCATCGGCGTCATTGGCGCTATCCGAGATGAAAAGCACGGAATTGGAAAAGAATTTATGACTGCATTTGAACAGCTTGGCATTATTTTTATTCCTTTCGCCGGTATGCTGGCTTCCATGCCTTACATTGAAAAGTTTGTGATCTTTGCCTTTGGAGGCCTTTTTGAAAAGATCGGCGCTGATATCTCCATTGCCGGAGCACTGATTATGGCGCCGGATATGGGCGGCTACCAGATCACAGAATCCCTGGCACAAAGCCCGGAAACATGGGTCATTGCACTCTTTGTCAGCTATTGCTCTGGTCCTATCATCTGCTATTCCATTCCAATGGGCTTTTCCATCATTGATAAGCGGGACCACAAATTCTTTGGCCTTGGAATTATGGCAGGAATCCTGAGCATCCCTTTTGCTGTTATGGCAATGACTCTCCTTGTAAAATTGACAGGAACACCAGTGAGAGAAACCATTTCCAATACAGCTCCTTCTGATTTTCATCTCCTGTACTCCTGGGGACAAATCTGGATCAACATGCTGCCGATCTTGGTCTTCTGCCTGATTTTGGCTCTGCTACTGCGATTTTTCATTGACATTATGGTAAAAGCCTTTCTCGTGTTTGGCCGGTTTTTAGACATTGCCATTAAAATTGTGCTGGTCCTTTCCATTGTTGAATACTTTACAGGCATTTTTTCAAAGCTCTTCTCTGGCTGGGCCTTCGCACCTATTATCGCTGACGCAGAAGATCAATTCAGAGCTCTGGAAAATGCCGGATACATTGCCCTGATGCTGGCGGGAGCATATCCAATGATTTACCTGATTGATAAATACTTTGGAAAAGCACTCCAAAAGCTTGGTGCTAAATGCGGCTTTACCGAGCACGGGAGCATCGGAATCTTTGCTACCTGCGCAGAACAGATCGCTATGTTTGGCATTGTAAAAAAGATGATCCCGGAAGACAAAGTAAAAGTAGTGGCTTTATCTGTATGCGGTTCCTGGATTTTAGGCGCTCATATTTCCATTACCGCCAACTTTCAGCCATCTCTCTTGGCCATTATTTTAATCGGCAAAATCATAGGTGCGGCTGTGGCTGTTTGTTTTGCCCTGTGGCTGGCCGTTCCTATGGCCAGAAAATTGGAATCCAAGGATCGGGAAAAAGGTGTTATTGAACAGGATGAATATTTAGAAGAGGAAGCAATCCTGGCAGCAAGAAAAAACAAGAAACATAAAGGAGGAAATGAAGATGTTGCAGTTTAACAGAACAGAGGAACAAATGGGTACATGGTCTTTGGAAGGGGAAAATAAGTTTCCAAGGATTGAACGGCTGCTGGATCGTTATTGGCAGTGTGCTCCGGCAGTGGATGTTGAAAGAGCAAAAATTTATACCCAGGTCTACAAGGATACGGAAGGAGAAGATGTTCTCATCAGAAGGGCTAAGGCCTTTCAGGCATATTGCGAGCAACGGGAAATCCGTATTCCGCAGGACCAGCTCATCGCAGGTGATGCGGCGAGAGAACCAAGAGGCGGTGTTGTGGATCCTATCTTTCACTGCGGCTGGCTCAGCGAAGAGGTAGATACCATTTCCACCAGAAAACAGGACCCTTATCTGATTTCTGAGGAGGACAAGACCGTACTTAAGGAAGAAATTTTCCCTTACTGGAAAGGAAAGTCCGTCAGTGAACACTGGCTCAAACAAATCCCCCCTTATGTGAGAGACCTGGCAGTGAAAACCGGCATCATTGATGTGGAAATCAAGACACAGAGTGCGGCGGGAGAAACAGCCCCATACTGGGAAATGGTATTTGAAAAAGGATTTGGCCGGATCAGAGAAGAAGCCCAGGCAGCCATAGATGCTCTGGATGAATCAAACCCTGAAGATTTTGCCAAAATCACCTTTTTTAAAGCTTCCTTGCTGACCCTGGAAGGGATGCGCACTTACATGAAACGTCTGGGAGACCTGGCTGCAGAAATGGCTGGTAGCGCCAAAGGAGAGCGCAAGAAAGAGCTAGAACAAATGGCCCGCAACTGTTATGCTCTCATGGACAGCAAGCCGACTACCTTCTGGCAGGGCCTGCAGTTTGTCTACTTTATTTTAGTGGGCTGCCTTATGGAAGGAAACGGCCCTTCTTATTCACCGGGAAGAGTTGACCAGTATCTCTATCCTTTATACGATAAGGATGTATCCTCCGGCTCCCTGACTGTACAAAAAGCGCTGGAACTCATTGAAGCCTTTTATATTAAAACAGCGGAAACCACTTGGTTTTTAAGTGAAAATGCTGTCATGTATTTTGCCGGCTATCAGCCCTTCCACAGCCTGATCGTAGGCGGCATCAATAAAAAGGGCAAGGATGTGACCAACCAGCTTTCTTATCTGTTTTTAACCGCTAAAATGGATGTGCAGCTTCATGGACCTTCGGTCTGTGCCAGAGTTCACCAGCAGTCGCCGGAAGATTTTATCCTCCATGTGGCAAAGCTGGCAAGGCTGGGTACCGGGTTCCCTGCTATTTACAATGATGAAGTGGCGGTAAAGATGATGCTCCTTTCCGGCGGCACTATGGAGGAAGCCAGAAACTATCAGATGGTAGGCTGTGTAGAACCTTTTATCGGCGGCAAAATGGCCAAATGGTCTGACGGCGGCCACTACAACTTTGCTTCCGCAATGGAATTTGTACTTACTGGCGGCAAAAGCATGATGAACGACAAGCGGCTGCTGGGCCTTGAGACTGGAAATCCGGAGAACATGACCTTTGATGAAATCAAACAGGCAGTAAAAGATCAGCTGGCCTATATGATCAAAGCCATCAGTATTTGCGCCAATGTAAATGAAAAAGTCTGCGCAGAACTGACGCCTTATCCTTTTGTATCCACTTTGCTGGATGGAACCTATCGGACAGGCAAAGATCTGACTGCAGGCGGTGTGAAGTACACAATAGGACCTGCTTTGATTGGAACAGGTATTGCTGATTTGGTCAATTCTCTGTCCGCCATTAAAAAGCATGTTTATGATGATAAAACCATTACTATGGGGCAGCTCATCGAAGCTCTGGAGCAAAATTTCCAAGGCTATGAAGATATGCGCTTGATGCTGCAAAACACAACGCCGATGTACGGCAATGATGTAGAGGAAGTAGACGAACTGGCAGGAGAGATGACGGATTTTGCCTATGACGTTATCTCAGACTGCAAATCCTGGAGAGGACCTCACTTTATTTCCGGCCTGTACCCGGTATCCTCTCATGTGCCTCACGGTCTGGTAGTAGGCGCGCTGCCATACGGCAGACTGGCAGGAAAAGCCCTGGCTGACGGCTGCTCGCCTAACGGCGGCACAGACCAGGACGGTCCTACGGCAGTTTTAAAATCAGTCTCCAAGGTAAACCATGAGGTGCACACTTCGGGAACTCTGCTGAATATGCGGCTTGATCCGGCCAGTGTGGAAGGAGACTTAGGACTGAAACGGATTTCACAGATTATCCGTACTTTTGTAGATTTAAACATCTACCATATTCAGTTTAATGTGGTAAGCAGTGAAGTCCTGCGCTGCGCTCAGGAAAGCCCTGATGAGTACAAATCCCTCATCGTCCGGGTGGCAGGCTACAGCGCCTACTTTACAGAGCTTTGCAAAGAAATGCAGGATGACATTATCAGCAGAACCATCCATATGGCTTAAAACACAGGAGAATCGGCTATGGCTTATGAAACAAAGACAGGAACCATTTTTAATATCCAAAAGTTTTCTATCCATGACGGCACTGGAATTCGAACACTGATTTTCATGAAGGGCTGTCCGCTGGCATGTTTGTGGTGCAGCAACCCGGAGTCCCAGTCGCCGGAGCCTGAAATTATGGATGTAAAGACCAACTGCATCCGCTGCGGCAAATGTGCTGCTTTGTGCCCAAATCACGCTGTAAAGGGCAGTCATTTTCAAATTGACAGGAGCCTCTGTCTTGGCTGCGGCAAATGCGCCCAAACTTGCTGGGCCAACGCTAAGAAAGTGACAGGCAGGAAAGTAACTCTTAGAGAAGTGATGGAGATGATTGAAAAGGACCGCATTTTTTACACCAATTCCGGCGGCGGTGTTACCATAGGCGGCGGAGAGCCCCTTATGCAGCAAGAATTTGTAAAAGAATTGCTGCGCGCCTGCAAGGATTCCAATATTCATACAGCCATGGAAACCTGCGGCCACGGAAGATGGGAAGCAGTAAAAGGTGTTTTTCAGTATACAGACCAGATCTTCTTTGACCTAAAAGCCATGGACTCAGATCTTCACGAAAAATTGACCGGCAGAAGCAACCATCTTATTTTAGAGAATGCCCGCCATCTTTCTCAGCTGGGAAAGGAAATTACGTTCCGAATTCCCCTGGTTCCCGGCTGCAATGACAGCAAAGAAAATATAAAAGCAACTGGCGATTTTACAGCCTCTCTGCAAAAGAAAAACCGCAACATTTCTATAGAAATCCTGCCCTATCATAATTTAGGGCAGGATAAATACCAGTGGCTGGATGTCCCCTACTCCCTTCATGACTTGACTAGGCCCTCTGAGGAAACGCTTATAGCTTACAGGAAGCTACTGGCTGAGACCTGCGAAAATGTAGTTGGACTGTAGGGCAGCAACAAAAATGCAAAAAAGGGGAGGCTAATTGCACTGAAAGTCTCAGATAATTCTCCTTCCCTTAATCATCATAATGCCCCCGGCAAGAAAGGACTTCTAAAACGCCATTACTAATTCGATAAACAAGTCTATTCGTATCATCAATTCTCCTGCTCCAAAATCCGCTCAACTCACCTTTCAGGGGTTCAGGTTTTCCAATACCAGCAAAACTGCTGCGCTCTATATCCTTAAGCAACATGTTTATCCTCTTTAACGTCTTTTTATCCTGTGCTTGCCAATAAAGATAATCTCCCCATGCCTCATCAAACCAAATTTTTTTCATTCCTCTGTAACCTCAATAGGTTCGTGCTCTACACCTTTTCCCGCATTAAGAGCCGCAATCCCACGACGTAAATGAGCCATATTACTTCCAGTATAAAATGGGTCTGCTGTCACCTCAAACGGAATACGTCTCTCACGGCTGACAGTCTTAGCAAAAATCGTAAAAGCAGTTGTCATAGAAATCCCCATATCTGCACAAACCTTTTCCATGTTCTTTTTCAAATCTTCATCCATACGAAAATTTACATTTACTGACCTCATCATAAATAACACTCCCTCCTGTATCACTATCATTATATAAATTTATAATGTACAATTCAAGGGTTTTCATTACATAGTCTTTACAAATACACCTTCACCGCCTGGTGCAGTGCATCAATCACATATCCAATTTCTTCCTCTGTATTAAAATATCCAAAGGAAAAGCGAACCGTTCCCTGAGGAAAGGTGCCCAGGGTTTGGTGGGCATGAGGGGCGCAGTGAAGGCCGCATCTTGTCATAATTCCAAATTGCTGTTCCAGGAGAAAACTGACCTCCGCATTATCTGCACCTAGAAAATCCAGAGATACCACTGCACATCTGTCTTTTAACGATGGTATCCCTACAAGGCGCACCTTTTTCATGTTGGCTGCCCCTTCCAAAAACAGGGCAGTCAGTCTTTCCTTTTTTTCCTGAATTGCAGAAATCCCTTCCTTTTTAAGAAAATCCAGTCCATGACCCAGACCGATGATCCCTGGCAGATTCAGCGTACCGGCCTGAAATTTATCAGGGAGAAAATCAGGCATATCCTCCAGATCGGACAGGCTTCCTGTGCCTCCGGCAATGAGAGGTTCCATCTGATCAGCTGCTTGTTCACTGAGAATCATAACGCCAATTCCCTGAGGCCCCAACAAGCTTTTATGTCCTGGAAATACTAGAGCATCTATCTGACATTTTTCCATATCAATATCACAGCTCCCTGCAGTTTGTGATGCATCTACTGCAAACAGGAGTTGATGCTTGGCACAAATTGCTCCCACATGCTTGATTGGAATCATGGTCCCACACACGTTAGAGCCATGAAGCATGAGAACCAGCTTTGTATTGCTGCGTATCAAAGGTTCTATGGTCTCTGGGTCCAACTCCCCTTGCCTGTTGCAAGTCACTTCATCCCACGATACTCCCAGTTTCCGCAGCTGGGTCAAGGGCCTGACTACTGCGTTATGCTCCATGCTGGTTGTAATGACGTGGTCCCCCTCTTTCAGCAAACCCTTTAAAACCATATTTAATCCTGCCGTAGCACCTGGGGTAAAGACAACGCCCTGAGGCCTTTGAAAATGAAATATTTCGCACAGGGTCTCACGAATTTCAATGACTCTGCCTTCCAAACTGTAAGCCCCTTTGTAGCTACCCCTGCTGATATTATAACCGCTCTGTTCAATATGCTGCCCCATAGCCAACCCCAATCCAGGAGCTTTTGGAAAAGAAGTGCTACCGTTGTCGCAATATACTTGTTTCATAACTTCCTCCCTGCTTTACCAATCCTCTACCTGATAGCCAAACTGTTTCAGCACAAAATACTTAAAAGTCTCTGCTGTAGGGGACAAGGTAACTTTGCTGTTATAGACCAAATAAAATTCTCGTTCTGTGTGATAGTCTTCAAGCTCAAAGACTAGATACCCTCTGTCAGAACGCTTCCTATCTGCTGCTATTTCTGAGATAATGGATACACCAATACCTCCTGCCACCGCCTGCTTAATGGCTTCCATGCTGTTCATTCTCGCCGCAATAGTCATGGAAGCCGGTGAAATTCCCTGAGCTTCCAGCTTTTCTTCCAAATTTCCTCGAGTTGCCGAGCCTTGCTCTCTCATGACAAAAGGCTCTTCTACCAAATCTTTCAATCTAACAGCAGTTCCTATTTTTTTGCGGAAATCATCATTATCAGGCGTAATTAGCACAGCTTTATCTCGCACCAAGGATTTATAAGTCAACCCGGCTTCCCGCTTTCCTCCTGTAAACCCAATTTCCCCTTTATGTTCCAAGAGATTGCCCACAACCTCATCTGTATCCGACTGGTCCAGATAAAACTTTACTGCGGGATATTCTTTCTTAAAGGCTGCCATAAGGCCAGGTACCATATATTCTCCCGGAATGCTGGAAGTCTGTATTTCAATAATTCCATTTATATTGAGGGAGAAATTTTGCAGAGAATACACAGCCTGCTCTCTGGTATTGAGCATTGACAGTGCGTAATCATAAAAGAGACGGCCCTCCGCAGTGGGCAAAGCTTCTTTTCTGCTTCTGTCGATGAGCTGCATCTGAAGCTCTCTTTCTAAAGTATTAATATGAGCGCTGACAGTAGGCTGAGTCAAATAGGTTGCATCGGCTGCTTTGGAAAAGCTCCTGTGTTTTACCACATTTACAAAAGCTTCGATCTGTCTGAAATCCATATTGCCCTCCTTACTGGTGAAGAATCCGGACATCCCCGGTCTTCTTCGTTATTCTTTGTCCATCTGCATATTCCAGGATCATCATAGCATATTTTCTCGATGTTCCTATGAGATCCCGGTACTCTGCCAATGTTATCCGGCCCTGTTTTTCTATGGCTCCTTTCAACAAATCCAGCGCCTGTGCTATGACAGTGCTATGAATATAATTTTGATAATCCAGCTTTACCAGCGTTCTGTCAGCACATAGGCTGTCAATAATCTGCTTTGCCAGCTCTTTATTCTTATATCGCCCCATCACATCATCCACTTCCGGGAATTGACAGCCTGCGTCTTTATATTGCTTATCAATGGCAGCTCTCATATTCTGCTGCTCCTTTGTATAAGTAACAGTAAATGTTGAATCCTTGATCAAATTCCCATATGATATCAGTAGTCCCCTTTGAATAAAAACTTCTGTCAGGGGTTCCATATATTTTGTATCGGGCAATCGCAAAGCATCTTTTAGGCGGGTGCGAAATTCTTCTCTTTCCATACCAGGCTTTATTGGGTTCTTTATGTGGAAAGAGTCGAGAATTTCCTTTGCTTTTTCTCCGGCCAACTTCATATAATCTTCATGAAGAAAAATTCCTGGTTCCAGGAGGTAGGCCCGTTTTTCTAGCACCAGTGTTTCCAGGTCCTCCAGCACTTCATTTAAAAGCCTCCCACTTTTTTTGGCAAGTTCCGCAGCCGTCAGCATCCTCCTGCTTTCTTCCAGCAGGATCTGCTCTATCACCTCTTTATTACTGCCCTGGTCTTTCAACTTTAGAGAGGAAAGGGTCTGCTCATGGAATCGTTTTCTCTTTTCCGGGTAAGAGTCCAGTACAATACCTCCGCCTATGGACTCCATAGGAGAATAAAAGCGAAGAATAAAACGGTCTCCCCTTTTTACTGCAATTGGTTCCTCAAGGCGGAGTTGGGCGTAACCGCTCTGTCCCTGCTCCAACTCCTCCCGGTCCAAAAGGACTGCTTTGCACAAGGTTTCAGCAGAACCGTAGTGGAGATGAAGGCGGCTTCCATTTTTTAACTTACGCCCAGTCTCTTGAAACATATCAATCCTTACATCTAACATTAAGGTATTGCTCATGGACATAGGGGCTGCCAGCACATCACCTCGCCGCAGCTCTTCTTTTTTTATACCGGAAAGGTTGACTGCTGTCCTCTGGCCTGCCAGAGCAATATCTACTGCTTTTCCGTGGACCTGCAGATTTCTCACCTTCGCCCGTTTTTCCCCAGGATAGATCATAATCTCATCTCCTGCGAAGATGCTTCCTTCTGTCAGGGTGCCGGTTATAACCGTGCCAAATCCATCTATGGTAAACACCCTGTCTACAGGGATTCGCAGCAGTTCCTTTTCTTCCCGTCTGCCTCCACATTTTTTCGCCATTTGGCAGATCTGCTCTTTCAAATAAGTAATGTTTTGTCCTGTATGGGAAGAAACTTCTATGATCTGCGCCTGCTCTAAAAAAGTTCCCTTCATTGCCTGTTCAATGTCTTCTTTTACCATTTCCAGCCACTCCGCTTCCACTAAATCAACTTTTGTCAGAGCGATCATTCCCTGTTTCATATGGAGCATCTTTAAAATTTCCAAATGTTCCTTTGTCTGAGGCATGATTCCTTCATCTGCTGCAATGACGAGCAATACCAGATCAATGCCTCCTACGCCTGCCAGCATGTGTCTTACAAATTTTTCATGGCCCGGTACATCGATGATACCGATATCCAAATCTTCTTCATTGGGAAGTTTTGTAAACCCCAGTTCTATGGTAATTCCTCTCTGTTTTTCTTCTTTTAATCGATCTGTATCCATTCCTGTCAGGGCTTTAATGAGATGTGTTTTTCCGTGGTCCACATGACCGGCAGTTCCTACAATAACGTGTTTCATGAAGATGTTCCTCCTGTTTCTCTTGCTGTAATCTCCCTTACGGCATCTACAATTTCCTCCATCTCATCTCGATTAACAGTCCGCACATCAAAATGGATTCGTTCTTTCATAATGCGGCAAATCACAGGAGTTTCCCGGTTTCGCAGCCTGCGTTCCAGTTTTTCTGCCGAAACAGGTCCAGTAAGTGCTGCTGCCCAACCCTTTAAGAGCACCGTTGGAGCAGAGCCTCCTCCCACTTGGTCCTGCAAAGGCACAGCTTCCGCAGCACATCCAGGACAAGACTTCAAAGCTTCCGCCAATCCTTCCGCCTTTTCTTTTAATTCTTGGGATGGAGCAGTGAGCATCTGCAGCACAGGAATCTCCTGTTTGGCTTTTTCCGGATCCAAGTATGACCGAAAAGTATCTTCCAGGGCAGCCAATGTCATTTTATCCACCCGAAATACTCGGGCCAAAGGATGTTTTTTCATTTTATCGATTTGTTCTCTTTTTCCAGCCAGAATTCCTGCCTGAGGTCCTCCCAGCAGTTTATCGCCACTGAACAAAATCACATCAATGCCTGTTTTCAGGCTCTGAATGACAGTAGGTTCCTGGATTCCCCAAGGGGAAAGATCAACCATCAAACCACTTCCCATATCATAAATCACAGGAAGTTCTCTTTTCTTTCCCACAGCGACCAAGTCTTTTAGATCAGCTTCAGCAGTAAACCCTACGATACGGTAATTGCTGGTATGTACTTTCATAATAGCGCCTGTGTTCTCTGTAATGGCTCTTTGATAATCCTCCGGCCTGGTCTTATTGGTAGTGCCGACTTCCACTAGTTTTGCACCGCTTTGCCTCATGATATCCGGTACCCGAAAGGATCCTCCGATCTCCACCAGCTCTCCTCGAGAGACGATGACCTCTTTTCCCTGAGCCATTGCTGAGAGACAAAGCATGGTGGCAGCAGCATTATTATTTACAACCATGGCTGCTTCTGCCCCTGTTATCTTTGTGATAATATGTTCCACATGGTCGTGCCGGGAACCTCTTGTTCCCTTTTTCACATCATATTCCAAAGTAGAATAGCCCTCTGCAGTTCTGACTACATGCCGGCATGCGTTTTCTGATAATCGGGCTCTTCCAAGATTTGTATGAAGAACAACTCCTGTTGCGTTAATTGCTTTTCTGAGGCTATATCTCTTCTTTTGCTGGATTCGCTGCACAATCCGTTCTATGATCTGTTCCTTATCTACCGCCTCTTTTTCTTCTTCACTTTTTAAAAGTAATTCTCGCTCTTCTCCAATAATTGCTCTCGCTGCCTCAACGATCAGGCTGTGGGGTGTATTTTCTTCAAACGCAAATAAGCGCTGATCGCTCAGCACTTGATCAATACTTGGAAGCTGGGAAAGCTGCTTCTTTGCCATGTATCTATCCTCCTGTTTCATAATCAATTGGCGGGAGTATGTGGGAATCGAACCCACCCAGGAAGCTCTTAACTCCCCGAACCGGTTTTGAAGACCGGAAGGCACACCAGCACCCATCTACCCCCATGTATTCAGGATGGTTTATTTATAAGAGATGAAACGAGACAAAACGGCGACATTTTCAGCGCACAAAAGGTTCACATGCAAGGTTACTATTTTCTTGGTTTTTGTTTTATTAAGGAGTTCATTAAAAGTGCCGCCGATTTTGTCTGTTCTTTATGATAAACAGGGAAGCAAGTTCACTGCCTATGTTTAGATAAATCCTTTTTCCGAAAGTATGGCCTGTGATTTCTCTTTGTTAGCTTCACTTATTCGGATAATGGGACCAGTGCATCCCATGCCGCTTTCCGCATAGATCTTTTCTTTCCAGAGGGCAGCCACTGCGTCTTCCAGATCCATCACTTCTATTCCCGGAATCTGAGCAGTTACAATTTCTTTTGGCGGCATTTCCACCGTTTCCTGGACTTCCGTCTCTTTTGGCTGTCCTAATTCCCTCAGGATGTTATCCAGGCCTGCCTTTTGAGCAAGAGAAAATTCCTTTTCTGCGATTGTTTTTAAGTCGTTTTTGATCAGTTCTGCTGCGTACTCAGCTGCACCGGCAATCAGTGGGGCCCCTGATGCTCTGGATATAATCATAATCACTTTGCCAAAGCCCTGTCCGATTCCCGGCCCATATCCCCAGCCCAGAGATTCATAACTACCGCCAGTAGTATAGGAGGAGAAAATTTTTACCATCAGGTTTCCGGTTAGGGAATCCATCACCATCACATCCGGCGTCCCTGCCAGCAGGTCATTTCCCCGCATGACGATCCCCCCGTCTGCTCTATTTGACTCTGCAAAGGAAATAGGATATCCGCCATCTGCTAATTTTTTTAATGCTTTTTCACACTGCCTGGCTCCATCAATGTTAGAAATACCCACCGTAGGGTTGGGCATTCCATCCGCCTTTGCTGCGATGATCCCGTAGACCGCATTTCGAACCATGGCACATACCCGGTCTGTATCAGAGGTTCCTGTGGTGGTGGCCAAATACATAGGCTTTCCCGCCCCAGGAGTTACAATTTTTCCTACTGTTGATACTCCAATAGGGAATGGGTAGTGCATAGTTACTGCTCCATCAATTTCACCGGAGCCCAACATAGCTTCCATTTGCTTATGAGGGTCATCTCCCTGAATTAATACGGTCTTTACGCCCTTTCTTTGAGAAAGCTCTACTGCTTTTTGCAAATTTTCCTCTCCATGCTCACTTCCATCAGCAGCAATGCCGATGATTGGGGCCTTGCCGAACTGACCGGTCTCAAGGGCATCTGCCAATTCAAGAAAGGTATCTGCAATCATTTCTTTTATTTTCTTTTCTGACATCTCCTTCTCCTTTCCGCTTTTATTCGCTGAGGAGTCCGTCAGCAAATTTGCGCATGGCTTCTCCAATCAACACTTTCACTTGTGCCTGATCAACACCTGCTGCAGCTTCAGCGCCGGAACCGTCATTGGCTTCCACTAAAAAGCTTACACCGTCAAACAGGTTGGTCATTCTTCCCAGGAACAGGCTTCCTTTTCCAATGATCATGGCTCTTTTTATTTCTCCTGCTAAAATAGCCTCCCGTGCGAACCCCAGGTAAGGTACACCGGAAGGGATGTGCCCCTGAGTCGGCGCCCATCCAGTCATTCCGTGTTTTTTTACAAAATCAGCAATGTCTTTTCTCTCGATCTCACCTCTCTTTACACCGAGAGCTGCGATCATTTTGTAGTTTGCTTCCGGTACATCTCCTGCTCCTGCCGGTTTTGTAATATCCGGGTTTTGCATTTCCGGTGAGAATTTATCTACATCAGTAATGTTCAGCCCTGCCTGGTCCAGTGGATCTGTTACCAAAGCTCCTATCACAGCTTGGGGCGATGCTCCGGTTCCTACCGTATGTCTTCCCACAATATCCGTACGAATCTGCGGGCTCACACCATCATCTGCTGTGATCAGTACGGAAAATCCAGCAATGGCGTCTTCCAAAACTGGCATTCCCTTTTTCACATGGTCTTTTCCATTCATACCCAGCTTTGCTGTACAGCCTCCTGCTGTAACAACAACGGCTTTGAAGGTTCCTGCCTTTACAAGAGACGCTGCATTTAACAGCGCGTGAGCAGGACCTGCGCAGAACCCTCTGGCATCAGAGCCTGTAGCGTTTACAAATCCTGCTGATTCTGCCGCTGCTTTTGCAAAATTACCGCCGCCTCTCTGATTCATATCTCCACAGGCTTCTTCACAGCAGTCAATGACATATTCTACTTCATCCGCCTCAATTCCGGCAGCTTTCACTAAGTGAAGCAGAGACAAAACACTGGATGCTTTCGTAACTAAATTTTCCAGCATAACATGGGAAGACAGGTTTACGTCCACCTCATGAGCAGATTTTACGGCTCCAATTAAGACGCCCTCATGGTAAAGAGGTTCTGCATGCTCCTTTTCTACCAATTCTTTGATCGCTTCACTTGTCTCTTCATTTTTATCTAAAATCGCGGCTTTTTCTGTTCCGATCAATGGATGTGCCGCAAGCTTTTTTCCGATTTCTGTTGCAAAAGACTTTTCCAGTTTTACCAGGTCAAAAGCATCACAGATCTGCATCAGACCGATAAATTCATCCTGAGGCATAATCTCACCATATTTTCCCTGTCTTTTGCCTTCGCATTTTTTGTCATACCATGGGAATTCCACGGTATCCAAATCCTCTGGCTTTTTATTGCCAATGTACACTTGGTTCGGCAGGTATGCCAAAGCATCTTCATATCTCCTAATATGTTCCGGTAACTCTTTCAGATACTCAGAATCAGGATTTACAATGCGCTCCGTTGTCTGCGTCGTTCCGTTATGTAACACCATATCCGGTGTAATTGCCAGGGTATAACTCATCCCCTTTAGTACTGCATATCCGCCCATTTCAACTATTCCTCCGTCTGTTTTCTTTTCTTTTAGTGGGAAGGCTGTGCCCCGGCGCCTTATCCGGGGCCTCCGCCTTCCTCTCAAAATGTCAACATCTGCATCCCTTAGGATACCTTTCTTATAACATAGGAAATATCGTCTTGCGATATTTCCGTATGTTTCAAAGAAAGTACCTTTCGAAGCGTCGTCCCTTGCGGACGACATGTGGAAATAGGAATCTTTGATTCCGTCATTTCCTCTTTCTTTACAGCTGATCTCTGATGGCTTTCATCTCACTGATGATATCATCAACATCCAACACCATTTCCATCATACTGATCTGTTCGTCATAAACACCATCATCAACTTCTTCTTTGATTTCAGGTTCACAAATGTGATATACGGCGAGCCCCAACGAGACTCCGGCTAATGGCCCTGCATAAGTAGGATCTCCCAGTGTAACGGTCTCTGCTGCCAGTCCTGCGGCTTCTCCTTCCGCAGCTCCCAGCAGAACGACCAGATCATCTTTCCCATACTGGTCATAAAATTCTTTTACCCGTTTCTGATTTTCCAGGTCCATAGCTCCTGCCGCTGTTCAAACGAAGCATTCCGTAGATGAAAATACGACTTCAGCCCCTGCACTTTGCGCGCACTCTGCGATGGCAGGTCCCGGAATCCCATCCCGGTCGCCGATTATTACTACTTTTTTGCCCTTTAATAATGCCACTTTACTTCCTCCTTTCCTTAGACTCAAGCCCCGGATACAGAGCTTACTTATGGAATCTGTAAAATTCCATAAGTAGGCCCTGCATCGGAATCGATTCTGAAAGTTATAAATATTTTTGTATCATTTCTTCAATGGCCTCTTCAGTCGCATCATCTTTTACCAACTCTTCTACTTTCTCGCCATTCTGATAAATGGCAATGACAGGAAGTCCCATAATCTTCTGGCTGATTGCCAATCTTCTTGCAGAAGTAGTATTCAGTTTGCAGAATTTGATTTTATCTCCATATTTTTCAGAAAGCGCCTCTACATGGGGCATCAATGCAGCGCATGGCACGCATCCGTCTCCAAAAAAGTCAACTAGTACGGTTCCTTCTGCCTGCAATACTTCTGGCTCAAATGTCTTTTTGTCGCAAATAATCATTGTCTGTTCTCCTTTCCTTTACTCATGCTCTTCTATATATTTTCCGGCTGTTACTGCTGCAATGGCACCGTCAGCCGCTGCTGTCACTACTTGTCTCAGGCTTTTTGTCCGAATGTCTCCGGCTGCAAAGACGCCTTCTACATTTGTCCGCATATCCGGATCCGTCACAATGTACCCATTTTCCATTTCCACTTTGTCCTGGAAAATCTGACTGGTCGGTTTGAACCCAATGAATACAAAGACGCCAAAGGTTCCATCCTCTTCATCTGCCTTTATCTCAGTCAGCTCTTTTGTCTTTACATTTTCTACTACCATGGATTCCAGCAGACCGTCACCCTTCAGCTCTTTTACAACACTGTCCCACAAAAAGTCAACCTTCGGATTGGCAAAAGCTTTTTCCTGTATGGATTTGGCTGCCCTCAGCTGGTCTCTTCTATGTATGATGGTAACTTTTCTTGCGAATTTTGTCAGATATAGCGCCTCTTCCACTGCCGAATCTCCGCCTCCTACTACATAAACTTCAAAATCCTCAAAGAATGCAGCATCGCAAGTGGCACAATAGGAAACGCCCTTTCCGATAAATTCTTTTTCACCTGGGCATCCGATTGGTACTGGTGATGCTCCGGCTGCGATAATCACGGTTTTTGCTCTGTACGTATCTTTTTTTCCAATTACGTTCTTTTCTTTTCCTGAAAGGTCCATATCCGTAATTTCATCTAGTACCTTTTCTACACCAAATTTTTGCGCTTGCTCGCTCATGCGGTCAATCAACGTTGGTCCTGATTCTTCGGAAAGTCCTCCCGGATAATTTTCAATTTCTGCGGTCTGAACAATCTGTCCGCCCTCTTTGTCTTTTTCAATCATCAAGGTGGAAAGTCTTGCCCTGCCTGCATACAGGCCTGCTGATAAGCCTGCAGGACCTCCACCGATTATAATTACATCGTATAATTTGCTCATGAATGCCTGCCTTTCTCCGATAACCGGATTTTACTCCCGGTTTTTTCTTATAGTTTTAGTGCTGCCCGCGTCAGGGAACAGTCCAGCACTCGAAAGTCTTCTTTCATCCCTTCATCATAGTGTTGGTACTTGTCTTTTCTTTTTTGATCAAGGAGGGAATACTGCATGATTCGCTCCCAGTCCCTTTGAGAAGTTTCTTTTCCTGTCTTCTCAAGGATTAAGGTTAGGAAGGGAAAGGGGCGGGCCCGCCGTCCGCCCATAGGGTCGGCGGCTAACCCATAGCCGCCTTCCTCAAAGAGCGTTTGACAATAATGAAGCAGCCCTTGTACTGTTTCTTCTAAAAACACTAATGTAATATGTGAGTTTTTTTCTACCAGTTCTCTGGTGGTTTTATTGTTTGTCAGAATGAAATAATCCATTGCTTTTTATTTTCCAAATATGGTCTGTTCTTTTACCGGAACTGCTGTTGTTTCCACAGCTTTCTTTACTAATTCGACTCTTGCTTTGAATTCCGCATCTTTGTCCAGTTTTGGATATCCCGCTGGGTGAGGAATGGCTACAGCGGCATAAATACGATTGGCTCCAACGGAATGGGAAATCGGAACAATGGTACAGAGATGTACAACTGGAATTCCTGCATCATCGATCTGTTTTACTAACGTTGCACCGCAACGTGTGTCAGTTCCTCAAGTGGAGGTCAGTATGACTGCGTCTACCTTATCCTCCTTCATCTTAGCGGCCATTTCCTTTCCATATCTTGTTGCTTTTGCAACATCCATACAGTTACCTACTGTAACGTATATTTTTTCATGGAAATTCCCGATAACACCTTGTTTTTCCAGTTCTTCCATAGCGTCGGCAGGAAGTACTCTATTGCCGTCTTCGTTTCCGTAAACCGGATCATATCCACCGTGAGCGACTTCTGCTTTGATATTTCTGTAATCACCGCCAAAGTCTTCTTTTGTATATTCCATCCATTTGGATGCGGAGAGAGCTTCTAAGTGATCCGGATTTCCCAAAGGAACGATTCCTCCGGATGTTGCCAGCGCCACTCTTGCTTTGGAAAGATCAATAACCGGTGCGCTAGGCTCAATATGGTCAAATACAGGTACTTCTACTTCGGTTGTAAATGGCTGCCCCAATGCTTTTGCAACGGCCATATCAACAGCTCTTGCAGCTCCTGTCTTTTCTCTCCACGCAGGTCTTCTGATTCCTCTTGGATAATATCCCTCTTCATCCGGAAGGCCAATAGCCTGTCCATCCGCTACTTTATTGACAAAGGCTGAAACTTTTTCAAGCGCAGCTTTCATACCTCTTGCCTGAATTTCTGTCGGGAAAATGTACCCGTATTTTTTGTAGAGTTCCAGCCCGGGGTTTTCCTCATACAAAGCGGATACAGCAATCAGTCCCTGTTCAAAGGCAACCTTACATACTCCGCCGCAGGCCATACCATATCTTCCTGCGTTAAATCCCGGCCCTGCTACGACTAAGTCAATATTATGTTTTTCCAGTGCTTCTTTCAGTTGCTCTCCTACTTCATCTGTATGTTCCACAAAGTAATTATCACCGCAGATGGCAGTAGCAACGATTTCGGCATTTTGCAGCATTCCGGCAAGAATGTTTCCCGGTCCCACTGTTCCTTCCCGGACTTCCAGGGGAGCGTATGCTGAATCTTCGCCTCCCAGTTGTCCAAAGAACTGGTTAATATAATGTAATATTCTCATCTTACCTACATCTCCTTTCCTATTAATATGGTTCTGTACAGTATTTACCGAATCCCAAATTGCTTGTGGACCCCATAATAACCAACAGACCTACCTTTATGGTTCCATTGCCTTGTTCGCAATCTTCTGGGCATCCTGACAACAAATGCAGCTGCTCTCTGTGTCCAATATTTTTTTCCATTTCCGGCAGAGTAATGATGCAGTTGTCATTTCCTGTTGTAACGATAGCGGTTGCCATTGGGGAAGTGTTAGCCATTGGCTCTGATGTTCCATCCGGTCCAGGATTGTCATGAAGAACAATAACGCTCTTCATATCTCTTTTCTCTGCCCGCTCGCAGATAAGCATCAGGTCAGCTTCCGGATTTCCTCCGCCTTCCTGACTGATGATGATGCTGTCAGCGCCGCACTGAGTAGCCAGGTTTACAGTTACCATAGCATTTCTTTCTTTTTCTCCTAAAATCGTACTGATTGGAGATGCGATCAAGCCGCAGAATTCTAAGTCCTTTCCATGTCTTTCATATAATTCTTCTACAATAGCATGGTTTTGATTGTCATATGTTGTATTCTTGTCGCTGGCTGTTACGCAGTTTCCAGACACAATGGCGCCATCCCAAAGCTCGTTTGGATGAATCAATACTGCCGGAAGCTCCTGAGCGTTAAGCCCGTATACAAAGTTGTCGTGTAGCAGTCCCTGGGCCATGATCAGATAGGCGTAGGCAACCTTAGGCAATTTTTTTGCCGGATCTACAGGTGCTTTGTGATAAGTCTTCACTTCATCCGCAGTTACTTCCAGCCCTGCCTTTGCCAAATACAAAGCAGCTTTCAATCCAACCATGCGGATGGCTTTTTCGTGCTCTGCCGGTGTAATTCCTTCCACCGGTTCTGCGATTAAGACAATATTAATCAGCTTTGAGTACATGCAATAATCAGTAGCAGGGCCGGACATGTCGATGATTCCTTCCTGGAAACCTACAATTTTTCCTGTTGTGGTTACGCAGCACCCTTTCAGTACTTTTGTAGTCCCTTCTCCACACAGGTCATATCCATCCAGAATTCCTGTAAACATGTTCCCTGTTTCGACTTTTACTCTCGGTTCAATTACGTCTTTTACCGGAATAATTCTCACGGATTCTCCTGGTTTGGCCAAGTCAACATCAATGGATTCGAATTCAGGGCTGTTGATTTCTTCAATCAGCTCTGCTTTGTTTACGGTGAGTACTCCGTTTTCGATCCATGTTTTATCGCCAAAACAAACATCCTTGATATGAATATATTCCAGATTTAAACTCATATCTTTCATCTGCCATTCCTCCTTTAAATTAATCTGCTCACATATAACGCATATACCATGCCACATTTTCATAGATTTCTGTCTTTTCTTATAAGTTCCTTGAATTTTAAAGGGTTTAGAGGATTATTTATTTTTTCGATACAAAAAAAGAAAGCCATATCCCATGGCAATGATTGATTCCTTCTATAACTCTTTGTTGTTGATTTGCACCTGGTGCATTTACGCATTAAGTCTTGCTTGCAGTCTGTTTTTTCTTTATTATATTGAAACAGAAGGAGGGTTTCGCTTATGAAAGAGAACAATTCGTTATTAGAGGAGTTATCTCCTATCTTCCAAGGAACTGCATATAAGGATCTCCGCAGAATTTTAGATTGTATTAAAGATGGCATTTTTATCACGGATGGAGAAGGCCGGATTCTGGCGCTGAATCAGACTTCGCTGGATCTTTGTATGTACAAGGAAGAAGATTTGCTGGGGAAGACTATGCAGGAACTGCTGGACAATCATATGTTCGATGATTCTGTGGCTCTGGAAGCAATTCGGCAAAAAGATACGGTTTCTGTCCTTCCAAGAGGGATTACG
>CAUEYG010000003.1 GCA_959021945.1 uncultured Eubacteriales bacterium
TGCTGATTTTCAGCCTTTAATTGGCGATTTTCCTCCAGCAGCCGTTCCAGGTCCAACGTGATTTGGTCCAGAAATTCATTTACTTCATCTTCTTTAAAGCCTTTCAGGCCTTTTGAAAATTCTTTTTCCTGTATTTCTAAAGGGGAAATCATACTGCACCTCCATTACTTCCAGGGGTTACTGTTCTTCTTTTCATTCTCAAAGGAAAAACCTTTGTGCTCCACGCCGGCTGCAATATCTACGTTTTCAGGGGCAAAGACAAAGATATTGTTAGCTACTTTCTGCACATTGCCGTTGAGCGCATAAGTGGCTCCACTGAGGAAGTCAAATATTTTTCTTGCTGTATCGGATTCAATCCGTTCCAGGTTAATAATAATCGGTTTTTTACTCTTCAAACTGTCTACCAACTTAGGGCATTCATCAAAACCGGAAGGCTCGATTACTACCATTTTAAATGCGCTGGTAATGGCGCTGACTGTCCTGTTTTGCATTGGAATTACTTTGCCTTCATTGCGAGGCTCCGGTCTTGGCGCCTGAAAAGACATTCTTGTATCAGCCCGCCGTTCTGCCGGGGATACAGAATGGACTTCTTCATATTCATCATCCTCATCGTAATCCTCAATACCTACTAAATCTTTAAATTTTCCTAAAATGCTCATAACACCCTCCTGTTATTTCTGTTTACTGTAATCTCTCTCTCCAAATATGGCCGTACCTACGCGAATCAAATTGGAACCTTCTAAAATAGCTGCTTCAAAGTCATGTGACATACCCATGGAGAGATACTGAAAATCCAGTCTTTCGTGCTCGATCTTTCCATACTGATCGTAAAGCTTTTTAACTTCAGCAAAGTAAATACGGATATCATCCGGATTTTCAGCGAAAGGCGCGATGCACATTAATCCCCGAATCTTGATGTTAGGACAGTTGCCTAAAATCTTGAGAATCATCTCCTCTGTTTCATCAGTTGAAATCCCAAATTTGCTCTCCTCCTGAGCGGAATTGACCTGTATCAAAATATCCATTGTAATGCCGTGCTGACCTGCACGCTTGTTGATTTCTTCAGCCAGCTTGTAGGAATCTACGGAGTGAATCATAGAAACCTTATCAATAATATATTTCACTTTATTTGTCTGCAAATGTCCAATCATATGCCATTTGACCGGTTTGACAAAGTCATATTTGTTCATGATTTCCTGGACCTTGTTTTCTCCAATGTCAGTAAGCCCCGCATCAATGCCTTCATTGATTTCTTCTGCAGTTCTGGTCTTTGTAACGCCAACGAGCAGAATGTCATCTGTACTTCTTCCTGCCGCTGCAGCAGCAGCTGCTTTTCTCTCATTGACTTTTTCGAGGTTTTCTTTTATGGTCTGCATTTTCACATCTCCTCATCAGGTTCCCTTTCCGGGATGCTTTAATATTTCATCGTAAACATTAACCGTATCCACGGCATTGCCCTCTTCATCGGTAAAGGTCACATCCTGCAGTACAGAATAATCACCGTCCCGCGCCAGAATTTTTACTCTTGTAAAAACATATTCGCCGCTGGTCTGACGCACCATGACGCCGGGCTGTCCATCTTTTGTGGTAATGCTGCTGTTCCTTGCAATCAGGCCGCTGTAATCCTGGGTAACGATTCTCGCCTCTTCAATACGGCTCTTTGAAAATTCTTCATAGTACCGGTTAGAGCGAAAAATAATTTTCCAGCGATCTCCATCTGCGATAATATCTTTGATGGTGGCTTTTACATCACCTGCCGGAAGCTGAACAGACACCTGGTTTCCCACTTCATACCGGGCAACGCTGGCGGCTTCTACCCAGCACACCATGTACCAATTGTCATTATCACTGATTTTAAAAATCGGCTCTTTTTCCAGGGTTGTCTTTCTTTTTATGTCAGACGCCTCAATCTTCAGATCTTTTACATCCTCATATTTGAGACTCTCCATGGTGTCCGGTGTAAAAAAGGATTCATAGCCATCTGCATAATAGCTGAGAATACCGCTGGATTCTGCCATGCAGTTTGTCGTTTTTACCGCCTTGTCCGACAGCCGCGTAATCATGTCTTCGTATTGAGACGTTTCTTCTGAAGAAGAATCTTTTGTACTTTTTTCCTCTGTAAGCTTGACTACTTTTGTCCCCTTTCGAATATGTGTCCCTTCATCAATTAAGTATTTCAGGCTTCCTGCGGCTCCCGCCTCATAAACGCTTTCATCTCTGACAAAGTAGCATATGGTTTCTTCCGTCCCCTGCAAAGAGCCGGCCTCCAAAGTTTCTGTTGTTTCAAAAACCCCTGTAACCTTTGGAATAATATAAATTGCCACATATAATATGATCAGGGTCAGGATGAAGATATATACAAACTTTCTGTTTTTTTTCCCCATAATTTCTCTCCGCTAGTACATTTTACACTAAATGCCTGTTTCTTTCAATGCGCTAGGAGTCCATTTCCAATATTTTCTCTAAGATTCTCCGTTCTTTCTTTGTTAAGTCTTCTTTCTTTTCCAGGAATGCTGAAAAAAGATCGGGACGGCGTTCTCTGGTCAGTCTGAGGGACTGCTCCAATTTCCAAAGGTGAATTCGCTCATGGTTGCCGCTTACTAAGACTTCCGGCACCTGCATTTCGCGAAATTCCCTTGGTTTTGTATACTGCGGATATTCTAAGAGGCCGGAATAGATGGACTCATCCAAAGCAGAATGACTGCTGCTCAGCACCTGAGGGAGCATTCTGGCCACAGAATCAATCAGCACCATAGCCGGCAGTTCGCCTCCTGTCAGCACATAATCGCCAATTGAAATTTCTTCCATATCCCAATAGTCTATGATGCGCTGGTCCACCCCTTCATAATGGCCGCATAAAATGACTAACTCCTGTTCCCCTGCCAGCTCTTCGATTTTGGTCTGATCTAAAAGGGTCCCTCTGGGAGACATATAAATCGTTTTTTTTCCTTGTGCTTTCAGGCTCTCCATAGCGCGAAACACAGGGTCCGCCAACATGACCATGCCCACTCCGCCGCCAAAAGGATAGTCATCCGCCCGATTATGCTTGTCCACACTAAAATCTCTGATATTAGTAAGCCGAACATCTAAGATTCCCTTTTCTCTTGCTTTTCCCAAAATACTGCTTTCCGTCACAGCAGGAAACATTTCAGGAAAAAGTGTCAGAACGTCTATTTTCATACGCTTTCCTCTACAGCTCCAGCAGGCCTTCCGGAAGTGTTACCCGCATGACCCTTTCTTCCATATCAATCTCTAAAATAAAGGCTTTCACAGCAGGGATCAGCGTTCGTCCGCCGCTTTCCAGCTTTACCTGATAGAGATCCTGCGCACTGTTTTGAATCACATCTGTCAGTTCTCCTAAAGGAGCCCCATCTTCCCCAACAACACGGATTCCCATCAGATCTCTCACATAAAAACAATCCTCCGGCAGAGGCGCTAAATCCGACTCTTCAATGTAAACGCCTTTGTTTTTCTGCGCTTCTGCTTTGTTTCGGTCATCAATGCCTTCCAGCCTTAAAATTGCTACATTTCCCTGATACCGAACGTTTTTAATACTGCGGATCTCATCTTCCAGCCAAATTTGTCCCAGATCCTCAAACTGCTCTTTTTTATCCGTATAGCAATAAACTTTTACCTCGCCTTTCAGGCCTACTGCATTGACGATTTTTCCAATTAAGATTTTTTCCATTTTTCTCCTCTGCCTGCGGATATCCTGCAGAATATCTGCCGTATATAATTGAGGCACATCTTTCCGCCCTGCGAAAACATGTGCCCTGTGCGATTATTCTTTTGTCATTATTGAACAATTTCTACCACAACTTTTTTACCTGCTTTTGTCGCCGCCGCCTTAACAACGGTACGGAGGGCTTTTGCAATTCTCCCCTGTTTTCCAATAACTTTTCCCATATCCTCGGGAGCCACTTTCAATTGGATCACAGTCGTCTGTTTGGCTGCGGATTCTGTCACTTCTACGGCATCAGGATTATCGACAAGAGACTTGGCAATTGCGCTAACCAATTCCACCATTTAAAACCTCACCGCTTTCTTATAAAATGCCAGTTTTCTTGAAAAGGCCTCTAACAGTGTCTGTAGGCTGCGCGCCGTTATCCAGCCATTTTTTTGCTTTCTCATCATTGATTTTAATATCAGCCGGATCCGTCAGCGGGTTGTAATAGCCGATTTCCTCAATAAACTTTCCATCTCTTGGAGCGCGGGAATCTGCAACAACGACCCTGTAAAAAGGTTTCTTGTGCGCACCCATTCTCTTTAATCTAATTTTTACCATTTTTTCTTCCTCCTAAATCAATATATACTTTTTTCTATTTAAACTCAAGTCTTCCCTGAATTAAAAACCTCTGAACATGCGGTTCATCCTTCCGGCACCGCCTTTTCCTGAAAACTGTTTCATCATTTTCTTGGCATCGCCGTAGCGCTTTACCAGCGAATTGATCTTGCTCACCGGCTGTCCGCTTCCTGCAGCAATGCGCCGCCTCCTGCTGGCGTTAAGGATAGATGGGTCTTCACGCTCAGCCTTTGTCATAGACTGGATAATGGCCTCCATTTGAGCAAATTCCTTTTCACTCTGCTCAATATTGACGTTTTTCATAGAAGCGGAATTCATTCCCGGCATCATTCCAAGCAGCTTTGTAATGCCTCCCATTTTTTTAATCTGTCCCATCTGTTCCAGGAAATCTTCTAATGTAAACTGGTTCTTTCGGATTTTTTTCTCTAAAACAGCAGCCTGTTCATCATCATAATTTTGCTCAGCCTGCTCGATCAGGGACAACATATCTCCCATGCCCAGGATTCTGCTGGCCATTCTTTCCGGATGAAAAGGCTCTAAAGCATCAAACTTTTCTCCCATACCAACAAATTTGATGGGTTTTCCTGTGACTTTTTTGGCGGAAAGGGCAGCGCCGCCCCTGGAATCGCCGTCCATCTTGGTCATGATAATGCCGTCAATACCCAGCTTATCATTAAACCCTTCCGCTGCATTGACTGCATCCTGCCCGGTAAGGGCGTCTACAACCAACAAAATTTCGTGAGGCTTTACAGCTTTTTTTATGGTAACCAGCTCATCCATCAATTCTTCATCAATCTGCAGCCGGCCGGCTGTATCTACGATCAATACATTGTAGCCTTTCAGCTCCGCTTCTTTCATGGCGGCAAGTGCGATCTTTTCCGGCTCTTTGCAGTCCCTCATGGTAAATACTGGCGTATCAACAGTCTTTCCTACTACCTCCAGCTGATCAATAGCCGCCGGTCTGTAGATATCGCAGGCACACAGCATGGGCTTTTTTCCGTTTTTCTTCAAATAATTGGCCAGCTTGCCGCAGGTAGTCGTTTTACCGGTACCCTGCAGTCCCACCATCAGCAGAACCGTAAATCCTCTTGGGGAGTAAGTCAATTTGCTGCCAGCGCCTCCCATAAGGTCTGTCAGCTCTTTATCAACGATTTTGATCACCTGCTGGGCTGGCGTCAGGCTCTTCATCACTTCCTCGCCTAAAGCCTTTTCTTTCACAGACTGAACAAACTCTTTTACCACCTTAAAGTTTACATCCGCCTCTAGCAAAGCCAGCTTTACTTCTCGCATAGCTTCATTAATATCGGTTTCTGAAAGGGAGCCTTTTCCCTTTAGGTTCTTAAAGACGCCTTGCAGTTTTTCTGATAATCCTTCAAATGCCATCTAGCTCCTCCTATTGATTCAAGTTATCAATAATGGCTTTTATTTTGCAAAGCCGGTCTGTAAAGTTTGAGTCCCGGCTTTCTGCTGCCAATTCGTCAATGGCAGCATCTATCTTTTCTATGGCTTGCCTGCTTTTTTGGAACTTTTCAACAAGCCCTAGCTTTTCCTCATAGTGATGCAATGCTTTTTCCGCATTTTTTAAGGTATCGTGAACACCCTGTCTGCTGATGGAAAATTCATCGGCAATCTCTGTAAGAGAAAGATTCTCTTCATGATACAGCTCCATGACCTGCCGCTGCCTCTTTGTAAGCAGCTGCCCGTAAAAATCATAGAGCAGACTGACACGCGCAATATCATCAACCTTCATAGCATTCCCCTTACCGACAAGTTTTTTCACTTGACACTTTTGCCAGTTTACTAGAAAATCACAGGATTGTCAAGTGTTTTTGGTTGACGTTATTGTGACAATCCGATATACTACATTAAAATTGGGAAAAAGAAAGGAAGACTCTAATCATGTTCCAAATTCAACGAAGGGTGGGAAGCAGCCATCTTGATACCAACGGGCATCTGCGGCTTTCTGCAGCTGTAGATTTTATGCAGGACTGCTGCTGTTTTCAGCTGGATAGCGAAAAAGAGCTTACGGAATATTTTATCAAACACAACGTTACCATGTTTTTAATCTCAAGGCAGATCAATCTGCTGCAGCCTGCCTATTATGGGGATAAGCTTTCTATCCGCACATCGATTTATCAGCTTCGCTCCTCATACGGATACCGCAATACTCTAATTTACAATGATAAGGAAGAACTTTTGGTGGCAAGCTACGCTGGGGGCGCTTTTATTGATCTGGAGAAAGGAGGCTCTACTGCAGTTCCCCGTGATCTGATGAAAACAGTTGCCATGGATCCAAAATTTACAGGTATGGATTATTTGCCAAGAAAGGTCCATCTTCCTGATGCGCCTGCTGAAAAGCGATTTCCTGAAACACCGGTTTTTCAATATTATATTGATCACAACCACCATGTAAATAATGCCCGGTATCTTGATATTGCTCAGGAATACCTTCCCGCAGGCTTTCAGCCCCGAATTTGCCGCATCGAATACAAGACTGCCGCCAAATATGGGGATCAGATTGTCCCTATTCGCTACCAGCTTGAGCCAGATATCTTTCTCATTTCGCTGCAGGGCGCAGAAGGTCAGATCTTTGCCAATGTAGAGTTTCGCTCTGTCAAAGAACCTGAAGCAGTATCATGTAAATAATCGTACCTCCTGCAATGCTCAAAAGGCTGTTTTTTTTCCATGTGTGAAGGATACAAATGCTTCCAATAGCCGCCATCTCCGGCAGGCCAAAATTGCTGTGGAGAAAATCTACATTTCTCAAGCAGTAAACAACCAGCAGCCCAATGACTGCAGGAGGCAGTACTGCGCCTAAATATTCGATCACCCTGGGGACTGGCCGGTTTTCCGGAAACAAAAGGAAAGGCACGAATCGAGTTATCATGACTCCGGCTGCCAGGGCCCCAATGGTAATCAGTATCTGAGCAAAGGTCATTGTCAATTCTCTTCACCATCCTTTTTTATGATTTTTTTCTTTCCAAAGATCAGCAGCACAGCCAGCAGAATCATAGCTGGTATAATAAAATGATCAGGGCCAAACACGGCCAGACTTCCAGCCGAACAGGCCAGTCCAATGACTGCAGGAAGCCTGTTTTCTTTTTGCTGCCACTGCTCTAAAAACAGCACCACAAAAAGGGCTGTCAACACAAAGTCCAGACCTTCCAAGTCAATTTGTATCAGCCCTCCTAAAAGGCCTCCAATAAAAGAGGCTGCCACCCAATAGGAGTAGTCTAGGAAGGTGATCCAAAAATAGAACCAGGCCTTGTTGATGTTATCAGGAGGCGATGCTGTACTGGTCAGAGAATAAGTTTCATCACAAAGGGCAAATATTAAAAAATACTTTTTCTTTCCAGTCCCATTATATTTTTTCAGCATGGAGATTCCGTAAAACAAATGTCGCGCATTAATGGTCAAACTGAGGAGCAGGGCTTGAACAGGATTAAAAACAGCAGTTAAAAGTGTCACTGCCACATACTGAATGCTCCCGCCAAAGACAACCATGCTCATCAGTAAGGACCAGGCTGCACCGTAGCCCTTACTTGCCATTAACATACCATACACAATTCCTAAAAAGGCAAACCCTGTTAAAATAGGAATGGTGTGAGGAAAGGCTGCTTTCAAAGCTGCTGTTTTTTCCTTATCCTTGCTCAATAAAGGTCACTCCTTCCTCAATTACGTCTGCCAGCTTTTCGCTGTGAACCACATAGGAACCATGGGTTTCTCCTGAATAAATTGTAAGCTTGCTCTTGGGAATATGTTCTGCCAGAAAGCGGGTGTGGGATTCCCGAATCACATCCCGTTCACCTGCCGTTACATAAACAGGGATCTCAATTTTCTGCAGCTCGCTCTTTCTGATAGAAGGCTCTGTGAGCATCATCCAGTGTTCCGGTTTTCGGCGAAAGAGATAGAGCACTTTGGAAAACCAATAAAAAAAGGGTTTTAGGCCCCGGGGCTGAAGGTTTGTCCCGCTGATAATCATGCCGCCTAATAGATCAGGGTTTTGGCTTGCTGCCAGAAGCCCGACAATTCCTCCGTCGCTGAAACCGTATAGAATAGGCCTTTCCAATTCCAGCTCTTTTATAAAGAGTGTTACATCCTCTGCCATGTCCTGATAATGGAGTTCTTCCAGTTTGCTGCTTTGCCCATGTCCTCTGCTGTCCAGTCGATATACGGTCCATGCAGCAGTCAGTTTTTTCACAGCCTGGTCAAAGATATGATGATCTTCTCCATTTCCGTGGAGCAAAATCAGGGGAGGCCCGCTCCCCTCTTTTTCATAAAACAACTCGATGTTGTTACCTTTTAATTTCATGCTTGTACTCCGCCTTTCAGGCTCTATTTTACATGATAAAGGTTTAAATTGGAATATAAATGCTTAACTTCTGCTTTTTTATATTTTCGATTTGTAAACAACGGTTCCTTAAGCAGTATATGCCTTTTTGAAAATGGCAAGGAAGTCTGCTTTTGTTATCCTGCGCGGGTTGCTGTCCACGGAGACATTAACCGATGCCCGCTGTGCCAGTTCCTCCAGATCTTCTTCCTTTGCGCCGATTTCTTTCATAGTTGGAATGCATAGGTCTTTGCAAAGTTCATGGAGTGCATCCACTGCCTTTGCTGCAGCTTCTCGCTTGGTGAGATCAACCACATTTTGTCCCAGCGCTTCGGCAATAACTGCGTATTTTTCAAAATCTGCTATGTAATTATATTCCGAAACATATGGCAAAAGTAAGGCCATCGTCACGCCATGGGGCGTATCATACAAACCGCCCAATGCTTCTCCCATGCAGTGAATTCCTGCAATATCCGAGTTGCCGAAACAGATGCCGGCGATCAGACTTCCAAGCAGCATATTTCCCTTGGCCTCTTTGGAGTCCGTATAAACTGCTGTCCTGATATTCTCACCGATCATTTTGATGGCATAAATGCCGCAGGCATCGGTAATCGGATCTGCCGCTTTGCAAGTATACCCCTCTATGGCATGAGAAAGTGCATCCATTCCGGTTGCTGCTACGATGGTTCCTGGCAGACTAGCAACCAGGTCAGGGTCCACCAGAGTCAGTTTGGCTGCGCACTTCGGGCTGCCCAGACTCATCTTAAAGTGCCGTTTCGTATCCGTAATCACAGACCAAAACGTCACCTCTAAGCCTGTTCCGCAAGTGGTGGGAATTGCAATCAGATCACAGATCGGGTTTTCGAACTGATCCAGACCTTCGTAATCATGGACAACACCCCCATTGGTCATGAGAATTCCAACAGCCTTCGCAGTATCCATAGAGCTTCCTCCGCCAATAGCAATGATACTGTCATTTCCATCTGCCCTTGCCTGCTCATATGCTTTCTGCACTGTGGTATCTCTCGGATTGGGTTCAATCCCATCAAAGATGGTATATGTTACTCCGGCAGTTTCTAAGACATCCGTAATTTTATCTACAATTCCTGCTGTGGTCAGTCCCCGGTCCGTTATCACCATTGGCCTTGTGTTTCCCATGGCCTTTAGTTCGCAGGCAATCTCACTGGAAACACCTTCTCCAAACTTAATTCTTGTAGGTAACACAAATTCAAAACTCTTCATTTTCTATTTTTTATGAATGTATTTCAGTCAAATACACCCATACGCTCCTTTCTCGTTTCACTTTTTCCCTACTATTTTGTAAAAATCGGCCCAATGGGCGCCTGAAATTCATATGAAATATCATCCAGGTTATCTGTAATCGCAAAGTCAACCCATTGCATCTGCAGAATATTTCCTGTCAATTTCAAGTCATGTTCCTTAATATATTCCATCAGCTTATAAATGCTTTCCTCTCTGTCCCAGAAGTTCCCTACATAGTATATGCACACATAGTCCCCTTCCGGTGCCTCAATGATATTACAATCTTTTACGCCCTCTTCCCCCTCATACCGTATAATCATCTTTGCCGGTAATGGCGTCTTTTGGCTCAGGATGTCCTCTCTGGAAATGAGTCCCCCATACCGGTTTGTCGCAAAGATCGGCATCAGATGTGCACTCCGGTTGAGGGACTCTTCCAACTGAACTGCATCATACGAAAGTTCAATGTCATTGCTGACGGTTCTGTCAAAATAAATATATCTGCGTGCCTCAATATGCTTGATCCTGATTTCATCGTCCAGATCTGTGCTTCTGACAATATCGAGAAAATCTATTTTTCTGTTGATTTCCTGACGAAGCTCGATCAAACTGTTAATTTGATGATCCAGCTTTTCTTTTTGCTGCATCAAAAGAGTACGAGAGGTTTCTACATTTCGGTTGGAAAAATATTCTTTGATTTCGCCCAGGCTCATTCCGAGATTTTTCAATTCTTTTATGGTTCCGATTTTTTCATATTGTGTCACAGAGTAAAAGCGATACCCTGTTTTGGGATCCACATATACTGGCTTTAACAGGCCGATCCTATCATAATGACGCAGCGTTTCTGTACTGATATTTCTCAGTTTCGCCATTTCTGTAATTGAAATGATATTTTCCATGTTGCTCTCCCTTTTTGTAAATTCTGTCCCCCTCCGAAAGCCACACTCCCAATGCCTGCGCCCTGTTTTCTGTTCTAGTGCTGCCTGCCGATTCCTGCCGGATATCCGCCGCAATTTCCCTGCTTTGTCAGGAAGATCTTTCCCAGAATAAAGTAGGCGGCAATCGAATATATTGTTGCACCTCCGGTTGCAGTACAATACTGGAAGACCGGGGAACAAACCATGCTAATCGGATCCATGATCAAGTAGTAAATCAATGCTCCACTTAAAAATACGACAATGGCCACCCAGTTAAAGCCTTTCCAGAACCCATAATTGGAACCGTCTGTCTTGTCATACAGACTGCACAGGTCAAGCCTCCGTTTCCGGAATACAAAGAAATCTATGATCTGGATTGCTATGATCGGGCTGTACACCGTACATGCCAGTCCCAGTATGATGTAAAAATTCTGATAGAGTTCAATGGCAAATAGCATCCCAATAAACACGATACACATAAACAGCCCGGTTACTTTCGTCCAGTTCATCTTGGAAAACACCTTCCACTGTTTGAATCCCAGACAGATATTATATGTAACAATGGCCACTGCCGTCAGATTGGCCATCCCAACAGCAATCAGTGCAATGGTTCCTACCGCCGATCCGCCAATGGGAATCATCCATGCGGTCGGATCTGTATCTCCGATCAGAAGGGCTGCTGCTACACCCACAGAAGTTCCAAGCGCCGCACCGAAGACAAGACCTATGATATTCGGCCAGAATGCTGCACGTTCTGTCTTGCACAGTCTCGCCAGCCCTCCCATATTCGGCCACCAGGAAAACCCTGCACCCAAGCTCAATTCAAACGCAATCAAGAAGTTGAGCCAATTGTCCTCCAACGGAGAAATCGGCTCTGCCTTCATCAGAACATCGAAGCCAAAGTCTTTTCCCATGAAACAGATCATGAGAACCATGAGAATAATAATCATGGGCGCGAAAATCATATTCAATCTGTCAAAGAGCTTTGGTCCTTTGATCGCAATAAACCATACTGCCAAAGCTGCAATCAGGCCAATCGCAGTAAAAACAATCCTGCTTGTCACAACACTGCCTGTAACCCCCGCATAAATTGCCAACACGGACTTTGCCACCATGAAAGAAAATACGATCACCCAGCTCGCCTGGAAAACAGCCAGCAATACCATCAGCGCTTTCGTTCCATTCCTCCCCAAAAAACTCACGCCTAGCGTATAGTTGTCCACCCCATATCGGGCGGCAGGAATTACAGTTGCAATAATCATAATAAGTACTGCGATCAAATTTCCGGAAACAGAAGCGATAATGGAAAGCTTAAACCCGACAAAGAGAGACAAAGACCCTCCGATCATAAAGCACCAGGTTGCAAGTGCAAATCCCACAATTACATAGGTATATTTTCCGAAACTGTACAATCTGTCTCTGCCCAAAACGGGAAGAACATCAAATTGCGCTTCGCTGTTTGTATTCTTATCAGCCATCTTTTTCCCTCCCTTTTATTGTATGATCCCGGCTCCCACCAGGACTACCGGTAAAAAGCCCGCCGCTGCGGCAAGTACAATACCGATGATGAGATCCACCTTTGTCATTGCCGGGACAATGGTTTGTGCCTCTTCAATCTCAGCAATTCTTTCAAAAAGATCCGCCTCAATTTCAAGGTTCATTCCCGTTTTGCCCTGTAATTTCCCCTTGATCGCTTCTTTTCTTCCAGCCATAACACACCCTCACTTTCTTACATATTAATTTGTCCAATTGATCTTTCCTTTATTTTGCCTTTCTCTGCTGTCTCGCTTTCGCCATCAGGCACATCATACCCTGAACCACTGCATCACCTACAAAGCAAGTTGTCTGTGCCGGTGAATCCAGAGTCGGCGCTACGCAGACAATATCTCCTGCTACCACGTTCAATCCTTCCAGGTTGCGAAGAACTTTTAATGCCTCATTGGAAGTCGGTCCGCCGATGACAGGTGTTCCCGTTGCCGGTGCAAAGGCAGGGTCAATACTATCGATGTCAAAGGTCAGGTAGACCGGCATATCCCCGATGACAGATTTAATTTTTTCTGCCAGAGCTTCCGGCCCAAGATCCAACGCTTCCGGTGCAAAGATGATGTTGTATTCCGGTACTGCAATCCCCGGCTCCATTTCAAAATCAGTTCGGATATAGCACTGTACAGAATGTTTATCATCAATGCAGCCTTTTTCCCAAAGGTCATAAGCAAAGTTTGCATGGCTGTAATTCCCGTGACTCGGCCAAGAATCCTGGTGGGAGTCAAAATGAAGCAGCGCCAGCTTGCCGTAAACTTCACTTGCGGCCCGCACCATTCCATATGGGATTGTGTGATCTCCGCCCAATGTCATCAGATTCGCGCCGGATTCAAGAATTTTTTTGGCATGTTCATAGGTTTCTTGAAACATGACCTGGGTGGAAAGGGAACCATAATATGCTCCCACATCGCCGTAGTCTATGATATTTGGACAGGCTTTAGCCAGGGAAAAATCCTCCGTATCCCATCTGTGATTAAAGGAAAATACGGACAGGGAAACGTCTCTCAGCCCCCTCGGTCCAATTTTCGCTCCATTTCTGTAAGTAACACCGGAATCATAGGGAACGCCCATAACCACTAGATCCACATTGTCCAGTTCCCTGGTATAAGGATAATGATTAAAGGTGTTGATTCCTGCATATGGTACCGGAATCGTATCAATATCCACAATCTCGTGTACAAAATCTTCCTTTACTTTTAACTCTGTCATAACGTACCTCCTTCTATTTCCTTATCGTGAAACGTTTTTTCGTTAAGCTAATAGTAACCCTTTGTGTAACACAAAGCGCAACAAGTTTTTTGAAGATTTCGTTAATATAAAGCGATTTTTTCCTTCACAGAAAAATCCTCCTATGGCTTTTCGCTCACCATAGGAGGATTTTGTATGTTTTATTCCTTATGCGGTTTTGCAGCAGACGACGTGGAATATGCACCGGCTTCATATCCTGCCTCCTCCGCCTCGTCGTATCTAAAATCCGGTTTCTGAAAATGCCCCGTCGGCGCTGCGCCGGTGACACTTGGCGGCAGATGCGCTCTCATGACAGAAAATCCAACGACTTTTCCCAGAGTCCCCAGTTTATCCGGTTCCTCTTGCTCTGTCCCATAGAGTTTTCGTTCCCTTCGCCTTTGAATCCCACCAATCACAAAGGCCGCAATGATAAAAGCGGGTAGAAGCAGTCCGTCCCAATTGTCGATCAGAAATTCTTTCATTAAATTTCACCTCCTCGCATCACCATGCAGCCTTTCTTAAAGAATGCAATTCCATATTTTATGATCTCGCTGAAGCCTTCTGCAGCAAGTTCAGCTGCATAGTTTTGTGTTTCGATCTGACGCAGCGCCGCTTTGCATTGATTTTCCATGTCATCAATGCGGTGTGCCACTTTCAGCTCCAAGATAATCGCTTTTCCGCGAAACCGCTGCTCTTTCATTATAATATCCGGTCTTCCATTTCCGCTTTCTCGATTGGAAAGCACCAGATAATTCGGAATTCCAAGAAGAAGTCCTGTCAGAAATCCATGATAGTAATTCTCTGCAAAATCAAAAAAGCTGATGGTTTTCTGCAAATGGTCGTTGATCAGATCACCCAAATGTACCGCATCACCTGTTGTAACTGCATGATACAGCTCCGTCTTATCTGTTTCTTTCATCAGATGATCAAACCAACTTAAAATCGTTCTTTCAAAAATCGAGGCAATCTCCCTGTTGGGAATCCCCATAGTCATATAGATCTGGTTTCCCTTCATCCGTTCTCCGCAGTTTTTCAGGTAGCCGGTGAAGAACAAAAAGTTCCATAGATTATCTGTGGACTGATGGATATCTTCATAAGTAATATCTTCATGAACCGGTTTTTCAACCGTTTCTCCGTTCAGAAGCCCTTCTACTTCAACTCTTGTCACCGAGTCTGCACCGTCGATCAGCTCCCTGATAATATCATTGGAGGAGGTATTGGCCCAGTATGGCTGCGGCAACGCACTAGGATTGACGGTTGCTTTTTTAATATAGTTTAAAATACTCCAGGGATTGTAGATCTCGGCATCACCGATACGATATCCGTCATACCAGTCTCTCAGTTCGCTTTTTTTCTCTTCCAGACCGTAATAATCCAGCATCTGATCTACCTCTGCCTGTGTAAAACCAAAATCGCTGCAAAAGCCTTCTCCCTGCAGTGACTGAATAGACAGGTTGTTCAATCCTGTAAAAATACTTTCTCTGCTGATTCGAAGGCAGCCTGTTATCACACCGAATTTCAAACAGGGATTGGTTTTCAGCGCAGATTCAAACAGCGAGCGGATAAAATCAGCCATCTGTCCATAAAATCCTCTAAAATAAGCATTTTCCAGCGGCACATCATATTCATCAATCAGAATAATCACTTCCTTCTGATGATATTTCATTAAAAACTCCGACAAAATCCGGATGCCATCATAATATAGTCCATCGTTGTCTTCCAACGCTAAAATGCGTTCAAAGGTCACCCGCTCTGCTTGACTCAGCTTCCCTGTTTCAAGTAGATAAGTATGTCTGCTGTACTCGGAACGAATTTCCTTCTTTAACATCAAATATGCCATTTCAAAATTTTGCTGTTTCGCAGATTTCAAAGACATGCTGATCACCGGATACTGCTGCTGCTCGGCCAGATACTGCTGCCCCGCCTGTTCCACTGCAAGACCCTTAAACAACCGGCTGTTATCAATTTTCTCTCCACTTCCGGTTCTCTCATCCTCGAAGAATCTGCGTATCATTGACAGATTCAATGTTTTCCCAAAACGGCGCGGACGGGTAAAAAGGCTGACCTTACTGCCGGAATCAAGCAGCGATGGAATCATCATGGTCTTGTCCACAAAGTAAAGATTCTGATCTATGATTTCTTTGTAATCTTCATACCCTATGGGAATTACTTTTTTCATCTCAACCGGCCTTTCCTTTCTCTTTTCGTATCAGCTGCGCAATGGATGCCACTCATGAAAATTGTTGCAACAATTCCACAGGGGTAAGGATCAGGAGATCAAATTCCTCAAAGTCTTTTTTATTACGAGTGACGATGGAATCGCAATGGATCGATTTTGCGCACGTAGCTACAAGGCAATCTTCAAAATCCTTCGCTTTTCTCTGGAAGGCAGTGAGAACATCATTGTGGGTAACGCTGCATACTTTAACGATTTCTAATAACTTTCCAACCGCTTGATAAGCGATCTCCGTGCTATGTGTATATTTTCTGACAAGATAATATATATCAGTAACGGAAGATGCAGAAACAAATCCATCCAATCTATGTTCTTCGCACAGTTTCAGAACCCTGCAGGAATCTTCCACAAAAGGCTGTCGTTCCAGCAATACATCAAGGATGATGTTTGTATCACACATAATCTTCATATTTTGATAATCGCTCCTCCCGTAAAGAATCCGTGTCAATGTCCGGTGGAGCATCCTTTAATATCCCGCGGAGAGAATCCACCACAGAAATCTGGGGATTTACTACTTTTGCAACCGTTTTCCCATTGCGTGTAATAAAGATATCTTCTTTATTGACCAGCTCCAGGTACTTGCCGAAGTTTGTTTTAAATTCAGTTGCAGTAACAACCATGAATGATGTCTCCTTTCTTTTGCGTTCTTAATTGTATTATATGCGCTTCCTAAAATACAATCAACAAAATCACGGGAAATTTCAAATTTTATTAAAAATTTCGCGCGAAACAAGAGCAAAATCAACCGGCCAAGAGGCCATCGCTTAATGCAACAGCCCCCCTTTTACAAAGCTTATTTTACATGTGTTTGCACTGCTTCCTTTAAAAATTCTGCGCATCCGGTGACAGATACGTCGTAATAGTCGTTAAATCGCTTATCAGCAGTATACATTTCTACCAGACCCTTGTGAGCCTGAGGGCTGTAAACAGGCCAACTGTAAGACAGCCACTGCTTGTGAAGAACAGCAATTTCTCTGCCTTCAGGGCCTGCCGGAAGCTTACCTGTCTTAACAGCCTCATTCAATCGGCTGCGCAGCTCTTCTTCTATCTCCTTCATTGTTTCGTACTCCTCCTTTGTCAGACCCAGCACTTTTTCCTTGCTGGCTTGGATCGTTTCTTGGTCGTATTGGAGCCGCAGTTCGTCTCCGTATGCCATCTCGTTATCTTTCACAAGCTGTTGTTTCAGACCTTCAAATTTTTCCTGGTCAGTCATAGTTATCATTCCTTTCTCCTTGTCCATGGTTTTCGTTACGTTTTCAATCATGATTTCCAACTGTTTTTTCTTTGCAAGGAGTTTTTTTAGATGATCTTCCAGAGCATGCACTTTGTCAAATTCCGGGTCTGCCATGATGGCTTTTATTTGGCTCAATTCCAACCCCAGAGCTTTATACATCAAAATATGCTGAAGAGAATCCACTTCTTTTTGTCCATACAGTCTGTACCCTGCCTGATTCATGAATGCCGGCGGCAGGAGTCCGATCTCATGGTAATACCGCAGTGTTCTGGTGCTGATTCCAGCCAAATCGGCTAGCTCTTTAATGGTGTATTCCATCTTCCTATTTCCTCCTTACAGCCATGATAATACGGGTTTACGCGGCGGCAAAGTCAAGGAGTCTAAGAAAATTTATTTTAGACTTGGCTCTATAGGCAGACTCACGGTAAAGACAGTCTGTTCCTCATCACTTTTTACTGCGATTTTCCCTCCATGGGCATCTACAATTTCCTTGGCAATAGCAAGACCCAAACCTGCTCCCCCGGTTTGGGTTGATCTGGAAGAGTCCAGCCTGAAAAACTTTTCAAAGATTTGTTTCTGCTGATGATCCGGGATAACGTCACCGTGACTGCTTACCTGCGTGACAATCCTATTTCCTGTTGCTCTGGCGCTTATGGCAATCACTGTATTATCGTAACTATAGGAGACAGCATTTTTAATAATGTTGTTAAAAACCCTGGCCAGCTTGTCCCCATCACCTTGATATACCAGAGACTCCGGCGTTTCCACCTGAATTTTTTTTCCATGGGGTTCTACAAGGGGATAAAATTCATCCGCCATCTGCTGAAGCAACAGTTTTAAATCTAGTTTTTGCTTATTTAAAACAATGGTCTGCAGGTTAAACCTGGTCACATCAAAAAATTCTTCGATAAGTTGTTCCAGCCGGTAAGCCTTGTCCAAAGTGATGCCCACATACTTTGCCTTCTGCTCAGGAGGCATTTCCGGCACTTCATCTAACAAGCTAAGGTATCCAATAATCGATGCCAGCGGGGTTCTCATGTCATGGGCCAGGTAAGTAATCAGATCACTTTTTCGCTGGGATTCCATCTGCAGCAGCTGTTCATGCCGCTGTGCTTTTAACCGCATGGCTTCAAGAGTATTTTTCATTTCCTGCGACTTCCGGCTGTTGGTATAGTTCATAATCAGAACAATGACAGCGCTGACAAAAACCAGTACTGCGATCATTACCACGATAATAAAGTTTTTAAAGCCCGCCCAATTGTAAAAGATCGAATAGGTAACTCCATCAGGCAGTGTGATACGATTGATAAAGCGGTTGTAAAACCAGTCTTTAAAAACGCCGTTTCCAAAGGAATCAACGAACTGTGCCAAAAGAAATCCTGCCAGAGCGATAGATGCGCCAATGAGGATAATTTTTAAAATGACTTGTTTTTTATTTTTCAATTTTATACCCTACTCCCCAAATGGTTTTTATATATTTAGGGCGTTCCGCTGAATCTTTGAGTTTTTGGCGGAGGTGCCTCACATGAACCATAACTGTATTATTGCTGTTCTCAAAATATTTTTCCTGCCATACCTGACTAAAAAGCTCTTCTGAAGTAATAACTCTCCCTTGATTTTCAGCCAAAGTCCATAAAATAGCAAACTCTGTAGGAGTTAAATCAACAGGTTCTTCATTTAAGGTGCATTCATGGGTATCCTTATTTAAAAACAAACCTCTGATGGCCAAAAGATTTTCTTCCTGTGCGCCGGTATTATACTGAGTAAAGCGTCTTAGCTGAGCCTTTACTCTGGCTACCACCTCCAATGGAGCAAAAGGCTTGGTAATATAGTCGTCAGCCCCCATGGTCAATCCTGTAACTTTGTCCAGCTCTTCCCCTTTTGCTGTCAGCATGATAATTGGGAAATTATAAGTTTCACGAATCCGCCTGCAGATCTCCAGCCCATTTATATCAGGCAGCATAATATCCAGCAGCGCTAAGTCGATCTTTTCCTCCTTCATACAGGCAAGGGCCGGCTTTCCCGCATAAAATTTCAACACCCGATACCCATCGTTTTTCAGATAGACCTCCAGTAAATCAGCAATTTCTTTCTCATCGTCTACAACTAATATATTCATATCTTTTTCCATATCTCTCTCCTCCCATGCCATTGTACTATTGATGGGATCTATTTTCACTTGCAGCAAGGAAAAGTTAAGTGAATTTTAAGACTTAAATCAGTGCAATCTCCACTTCCTGTGCACCTTCCCAAAGGACCTTTTTACCGAACTCTTCTAAGCGTTCCAACCCTTCGGTAATGGTCAGAAAGTGATTTCCTGACAGCTGTCCGTGCTGACTTGCAAAACAGCACCTGCCATAGGCCATAATCAATTCCATCTCACTGATGCCACCAGGATAAAAGAGCATTTCTCCTCTAGCCGGGTGAGACGTATGGTTTTCATATTCCAACCCTGTCCTCATATCACCGTAAGGAATCCAGATTCCCTCCCCGCTCCAGCGCACATGGATAAATTGGCTTTTCAGCGGCAGCATCTCTTCAAATACCTTGCATGTGTTGGGCGCTTGCTCAGTCAAAAGCTGCCCGGTAAAGGAATACTCTCCTGATTTCATTTTTACTTGTTTCATGATAACGTCTCCTTTCCTTTTACAACATCTTTATTATAGCCAACGGGTTATCTGGAAACAAGCCTTCCATAGAAAATCCCTGTCCGTCTTTCTATTTACGGTAGCTGTATGGGGAAGGTTTTGGTATAATTGGATATAATAATTGCTGTAACTGCAAGAGATTAGGAGGTAGCCATAATGATCAATCCATTTCAGAAAAAAGTCTTGATTTTGGCAGTTCGGGCCGGAGAACTCATGATGAAAAGCGGGGCGGAAATCTATCGTGTAGAAGATACCATTGAACGCATCTGCAAAGCATGTAAAATTCACTATGTAGAAGTTTTCGCAACGCAGACCGGTATCTTTGTGTCTTTGGATTCAGGAGATGATAACAGCGATATGTATACCTATATCAAGAGAATCAAGGGAGGCGGTGATACGGATCTCACCAAGATTTCTGAGCTAAACCGTTTTTCCAGAGAATTTACAACTACGGACCTTTCCATAGACGCGGGAATGCGGCGGCTGAAAGAAATTGCCCATATCACGCCCCTTCCTGTCCTGGTGCGGTTGCTGGGGGCCTCACTTGTCGCCTCCTTTTTCGCTCTGATCTTTGGAGGAAATGCACTTGACTTTTTATGCGCTTTTTTAATTGGCGCTTTTAGCTATCTTGTGTCACTGGTGCTAATCCGGTATTCCATCAATTATTTTATCCGAGGGTTTTGCTGCTGCGCCATAGCCGCTTTTTTGGCCCGTTCTGCTGCATCGGTAATACCCAATACAGATTACAATGCCATTACCATTGGCGCATTGATGATCTTTGTCCCCGGAGTAGCCATCACCAATTCCATCCGTGACTTTTTATCAGGAGACATGCTGTCCGGCCTTGCCCGGGCAACAGAGGCTTTTATCATTGCCATCTCTTTAGCTGCCGGCGCCGGAATGATTTTCAAGCTTTGGACAGTAGGAGGTGTTTTCGTATGATGGATTTGCTCACTGCCTTTTGTTTCGCACTGCTGGCCACTTTGGGATTTTGCTTTATTTTTCATGTTCCCAATCGGCATATCCCAATTGCCTCTTTTATCGGCGGAATTGGCTGGATGCTCTATCAGGCATTCCTTTCCACTGGCACCTCTGTGATGATATCTTGTTTTTTTGCGGCCTGTGTAGTAGGACTTTTGAGCGACACTGCCTCCAGACTCTTTAAAGATGCTGCTACGATTTTTATCATTCCCGGCATCCTGTGTTTAGTACCGGGTTCCGGCATGTATTACACAATGTTGGAACTGGTAAACGGCAACCTGGAGGCAGCGGCAGCCACTGGCAGTCAAACGGTCATGATGGCTGGCTCTATTGCCCTTGGCCTCCTTGTCGTAGGTGCAGTCATCCGGGTTTTTGTAGCCATCGTAAGAAAGGCTACTACCATTGCAGGAAAACTTTGAAGAACGAAAAAGGCGCTGAGGCAAAACTTTTTGTAACTGCCCCTGCGCCTTTTCTATGAATCTTGTACTCTACTGCTTTTTATTTCTCCATATTCTCCAGCTTTTTCGCCAGATCATCCAGCCAGTTTCCTTCAAACAATTCGATCATACCCTTGTCACAGGCTGCAGCCAGCTTTGGATCAATTGGAAGGCGTCCCAGCACCTCCAGTCCATACTCCTGAGCCACCTCTTCAATGTGGCTGTCGCCAAAGACTTTATAATCCTTTCCATTATCCGGACAAGTAAAGTATGACAGGTTTTCCACCAGACCCAGAGTCGGAATCTTCATCAGCTCCGCCATTTTCACTGCTTTGGAAACGATCATAGATACTAATTCCTGCGGTGAAGTAACGATAACAATGCCATCTACTGGAATTGACTGAAATACAGTGAGAGGCACATCCCCTGTTCCCGGAGGCATATCAATAAACATATAATCCACATCCCCCCACAGAACATCGGTCCAAAATTGTTTTACCATTCCTGCGATAACAGGTCCCCTCCACACAACAGGGTCTGTATCATTTTCCAAAATGGAATTTACCGATATGGTACCGATTCCTGTTTTGGACTTAACGGGGAAAATTCCCAGCTCATTGGCCACTGCCTTTTCTTTTAGATTAAAGATCTTTGGAATAGATGGGCCTGTAATATCCGCATCTAAAATAGCCGCCTTATATCCCAGACGCTGCATGGTAACTGCCAGCAGGGACGTAACCATAGATTTTCCAACGCCGCCCTTTCCGCTGACAATGCCGATTACCTTTTTAATATGATTAAATTCATTAGTCGGTTCCAGCAAGCTTTCCGGCTGCTGTTCTCCGCATGCGTGCTCACAACCGCTGCAACATTCTTCTGTACAACCTGTATCTCCACATTCTCTTTTGTTCTCGTCCATGTTATTTCCTCTCTTCTATTTTTGACATATGTTATTTATATTATATCCAGTCCCAGCCAATTGGTCAACTGCTTAACCGCTGAAAACTAAAGATGAAACCTTCGTATTAGCTCCTGTTTGATCTCCGCACCTTGAAAGATTAAGATTCCGGTCAGACAGATGACGCTGCTGGAAATACAAATTACAGCTGGAAATTCCATAATCAAAAGATCGAGCACATAAAAAATAATGGGTACAAAGCCAAAGACAATATCTATGATAAGACAAATCAGGTATTCACTGGCCGGAATGTTCATAATCCAGGCAATAATGGTCATGGAAATCATGGTAATAACAAAAACTGCCGGTATCACATAACTGATAGACCAACCGTGCCAATGAGTGACCGCATCCCACACCACGCTGAAAGCTGATACAAAAACGGCCTGCATGGTAATATGCTGCGGTAAACTGTTTTTTCGATGTACTGCCAAATAAATGCTGATCCAAAGCCCTACAATTGCCAGATCAACAAAAAAAGCCCAGTGTCCTGTATTAGGCATTAATAGATTTACTGCAGAAGCAAGGACGCCTGCTACAACAGTAGCAAAAAGGAAAATTTTAAAAAACAGTTGAGATTCCTTATAGAGTCTGCCTCCTCTGGGATAACAATCCTGTGTTTCCGGCTCTCCTGCAAGTGGACCTTGGCACAACGGGCATTTTTTCTGCATCCCTCGAACATGAACGTGACATTTCTTGCAATACTGCATTGAACCTATTCCTCCATAAAATTGCCGGATATTTGAATATCCGCCTTTTGGTCTGCCAGCATACGAAATAAAATGCGTTCCAAATCCGAACTAATATGAGGATTTGTACAACTGATGCTGATACTGTCATGAAAGGAACAAATGCAGGCCTGCCATTTGTTGGTGGAAGCGCATACATCAAAAGCCTGAACATATGGTTCAAACTGCGACTCCATATGGACCTTTCCCACATTCGAAATGGTAGCAGTCACACCTTTCATATTGTTTTTGTAGATCTGTTTTAACACTATATTTTTTAAAAATAAGGGAGCAAGCCTGGCAAAGATGTTATGTTCCGCCCCGCTTTGTGCATCCATTTGCTGCGCCAAATGCTCCTCTGTCAATTTTTCTTTCATCTGCCCTTCAATCTCTTGTATCACCATCTCCAGCGTATTTTTTCCTTTCCGCCAGTCATAGGAGATCAGCACTGTGCCAAAAAAGTTTCTGGCAGAAACAGAAGGAAAGGCATTTCGCAGGTTCACAGGCACCGACAGGACAATTGGCTTTTTTCGCTCTTTCACAGACGTATGTTCTCCAATAGACAAAATCATACATGCTGCCAGCAGCACTGTGATAGTCACATGATATTTGCGGGCCAATTCCATGACTGGCTGCAGCGATACTCTTCCTGTAATATTTCTCAAAAAATTGCCGCTGAAACGAGCGCCCTGAATTCGGCACGCAGGAACTACTTTTTCCCGTTTTATTTTTTGCCCGGAATAATAACGTGCGTAGCTGTCATCCTTGCTCTGAAAATAAGAGGCGTCTGTCTCTTTCTCTCCAGGTGAAAGATGGTGGCGCATGGCTAAGTATTCTGTCACCAGGTGTTTAAGAAACTGCATAGCGCTCGTGCCATCAGACAGGACATGGTACACTTCCAGATTAATTCTCTGCTCAAAATAAGTCACTTCAAAAAGAAGCCGTCTGTTTTTCGTGCCTCCCATTGATTGGCACACCCTCTTTGTTTCTGGCTTTACAACTGCACGCAGATCACTTTCCTGCAAATAATACCAAAAAAATCCATGCCGCAAAACAACCC
>CAUEYG010000004.1 GCA_959021945.1 uncultured Eubacteriales bacterium
GGTATTCTTTTTGGTCAACCCCCCTTACTCTTTAAAGTATACAGGAAGCTCCTAATTATCTAAATATTATTTCTTTTCATATAATTATATCATTTCAAGTACTGGTTGCGTCAAGACATAATTAACATATTTTTCAACAAACTTGACAAGTTTGTTGATCGTGCAGTTTGTTTTCCTATGTATACACAAACGGGTGACTCAAAAAATGCTGCTGTAACACATGCAATTTGGTTACAGCAGCATTTTCATATTATCTCATGGATTCAGTTGAGGCCATATGCGGCATAATCATTCTTCGTCAGATTCAAGCTCCTCTATAGCAGCATTCATGGAAGACGCAGAGATATTCATTGGTTCAAAAGGGTTTTGGCGATAGTTATAATAGACATACATATTTTTAATTCCATAAATATCAACGACTAAAATGTTGCCGGTAGGGGCTTCCTGCAAGATAATGTAGTTGATACCAACTCCAATCAGAAACCCTTCCTGACTTTCTAAGGTGTTGGAGCCCATGAGCTGCTCTACTCTCACATAGCGGCCAATTTGGGTGCGATAAAAACCGTTAACATACTGGACTGCATTATAATCGAGGACTTCCTGATAACCGGGAGGCAGCAGAGGGTTGGCAGGTACCTGAAAGGTAGGTGCGTTAGGAATTAGCTCTGGTGCTGACTCAGGCAGTGATGGAGAAATAATCGTAGGATTATTCCCATCTGCATTATTATTGTCTGATTCCGGTGTAACAATAGCCGTCATATCCTCCGATGGGAGAACAGGAGCAATGTTATTGTTTTGCATATTTCTCATATTATCCATATTCCCCATATTTCCTTGGGTCGGCATCTGATCATAGGGGGATGAACCCCGATTGACAACTTGGTTTTTTTTGATTTTTTCGATACGTGTTAATGCTGTGTTGCAACATGGTGCCATAAGACATACCTCTCTTTATTAAGTATTTGCATAATTTGCTGTAGGGATATAGAAACAATGGTCTCCAACTCGATTGTGAATCACCCCTACATTCGTTGGAAAATAAGTTGGGCAGGTGCTGCTGTAAGGATTAAAAAAGAACAAAGAATGGTCGACTCCCTGTAGACGGCCTCCTGCCATTGCCCAATCTACGATTTCATAATGAATATCTGTAGGTGTCATATTATAGACATTTTGCGCATTATATTTGCCGCCAACAGTCTCCCGCATACATACAAATTGTCCCTTTTGCGTGATAATATTTCGAACATCGCCACCCTGGTTGATACGGGCAAACTCTCCATAATCTATAGTAGCCCGGTTCATGATGACTGATGCCACAGCTCTCATCCCATCCTCGCCTTCACCGCCTGCTTCACATTGAATGAGCCGTGCGAACAGCTCACGAGTATCTAGTGACATAAACTTCACCTCTAGTTTTCATACTACAGTCATTTTATGCATCTTGTAGAGGAAAGGTGACGCCCTGTTTTTTCTGAATCGTAATATAGGCCGCCCACCGCTTGCTTTTGACTATTTATCATGTCTTGTACGGCCCTTTTTTAATTTATGGGCAACAAGCATCCCGATAATTCCGATTTCGGAAAGTACTAAAAGGAGCAGCCACGGTAATAAACTACGGTTGTCAGCCGTTTGTGTTATGTTGGTGTTAGATCCAGTTGGTCCTCCGGGATCTTTGCCACCTCCTGTAAGAATCCTCTGATTCTTAAAAGTCAGGTTTCCCGGTTCTGGAGCCTTAACCCCTTGACTACTGCTTCCTGCATAGGGATAAACTCCTGAAATAGGGTTTCCTGCCTTTTCATTGATAAATACCGACTCCATCGTCTGGTTTTTTAAAATAGTTCCTATCTCACCTGTGATAGTGGTCACGTATCCATCCCGGTTAGCTTCAGCTTCCATTACTCTATACGTTTGGTTCGCAGGAAGACCTAACGCTGTTTTACTTTCCCCATGGTGCAAGGTAAAAGTGGCTACACCATTTTTAAAGGTCATATCTCCATATGTACCATTGACCCTATTGTCGCTAACTTTCACTGTGAAATGAAACTCTTTCGTTCTATCTATGTCAGTACCCTCTACTACTTTGGAAACCTTAAGATTTCCATTTACCTCTCTTTGATTAACAAGAGTCAAAACATACTTGTTATTTTTATCAGCTGTGACCTTACTCACATAACCGTCTATTGGTTCTTCTTCTATAGTGTAAATACATTCTGCCTTCCCGTCAGCTTCAGCTCCATAGTCTTGATATTTGGGGAGAGCTGAAAATGTAAGGGTCCATCCATTTTGCTGTTCTAGCTGCCCTGTATCAATTCTGTGACCATCCTGCAAAAGATGAACGGTCACACTTTCAGGATGTTGCGTATCATTTTCTTCCCACACTTTGGTTACTGACACATCTACAGTTGGGTATTTTACAGAGTATTTGTTAAAAATTACTGCTCCATTAGTCCCGATACCTCCCCCTCGCGGGGCTGAATTACCTGAAATGATCAATTTTTTTGCTACCTTTGCTGCATCTTTTCCAGCCTTTGAAGCAATGGCCTTTAGTGCAATTTCTTCTTCAGATTTGACGATACCGCCTACTTGTTTCTTTTCATCAGGATACCGCAAAGCATTTTCATCTGGCTTTCCTAAAGGACCGGAGTTTTGTGCGATAGCACCATCTTTGTACCAGTGGACCAGCCAGTTACCCAACAGTCTGTTGGTCAAAGACAATGTAGCATTTCCTGTTTTAGGCAAAGAAGCAATATCATCCCCAGCACCTTGGGAGGAATTATCAAAGATAGCGCCTCCATTTTCCACATAACTTTCAGCCGTGCCCGTAGGACATAGCCACATGCCGCCTCCAAGAATCCCAGCAGAATTCCCGGTAACCAAAGTGTCGTACAAAAAGAGTTCATATGGTACTGATCCGACATATACACCACCGCCTTGGCGTTCAGCCTTGTTGTCCATAATTTCTCCACCGTGCAGTTTTACATTGTCTGAAGCCACATAGATGCCGCCTCCACATCCCCAATCCTGCTCAGCTGGACCTTCTCCCACTACCGCAAGATTGTTTTTGACAGCTCCGCCCTTCATCGTAAGTTCTGCGGGGAAAAATTGCTTCCAGGCAGTATGATCCTGATTATTTCCAAATTCGAGATAAAGATCATAAGCAGCAATGCCTCCGCCAATCAAAGCAGTATTATCAGAAATTGTGCCCCGGTTCATTGTTACTCTTGCCTGACCGCAGATCATAATGCCGCCGCCATACCGATCTGCTGTATTTCCTGTAATCCTTCCCCCATTCATTTCCATTGTGGCTTTAGAATAAAAATCAGGGTATGCTGGTTCTCCAAGAAACACACCTCCAAAGTCTCCGTGATTTTTTGCGATTTCTCCTCCATTCATAATAAATTTGGTGGTTCGGCCTTGATCGTCCTTATCACTATCTGATGCCACATAAACGGCAGCATTGTTAATCTGTCCATCAGGCTTTACTTCGTTATTTACGATACTCCCTCCATCTAAGATAAATGTTGCTCCCATACCAATTCGAACCGTTCCTCCATATTGGTTCGTAAACGTATTCTGAGAAATCGTACCTCCGGTCATATGAAATAATGCGTTTGTACTGCGAATGGCAATGGTACCGCCTGACGTTGCTTTACAGGTATCCTTTTTAATAGTTCCTCCCTTCAAAAGGAAAGTCCCCTCGCTGGTAATCAGATTGCCATACCCAGCCCCAGACTTTGCTGCATTTGTTCCATCAATAGTTAGCAGGCTATCCTTATTGGTTTGACTTGTGGAAATGGTAAGTCTTCCTCCGCTCTCTACAAAAAAAGCACCTTTCTTTTCGCTGTTTTTCTGATTATTGATGAATATTATTCGCTCTTTTCCATCATCTACCAAAGTAATGTTTTGGCCCTTTTTAATCTTAATATCCCTGATGAGATCAATATCATTCCCAATTACAATTGTTGTAAGTCTGTCGACTTGCGCTTCGTCAACTGCCCTCACAAGCTCCTCATAGGTTTTGACAGGATCTACACTTTCTAGATTTTTCTCCCCAGGCAGCATTTCCGCAGCCTCCTGTGTAATCTGATTGTGGTTTTCTGCAAAAACAAGAGTACTTGCCGCGCCAAAAAAAATAGCAACACAAAGAGCAAGTACAATTACACAGGTCCTTCTTGAACCAGTTCCTCTTTTTGTCATAATCTGTTCTGCCTCCTTTACTTGCTTTTACCAAGAAATATTCCTTCTGTGGTATTGGCCCTCCCTCCTGGGCAGAACAGTATGAAAAAGTCTTATATTTTATCGTGTAAAAGAGCAAAGTAAAACAAGCCTGAAAGATCACAACAGCTTCCAGGCTTGTTTATCATACAAAAAACAGAGTTTTGTCAAAGATCAGATGCAGTATGTATTGATTTTGAATGTTATTTATAATATAATGAGGACCGTAATAATGGATTGAAATACCACAGAAGGAATATTCTGTGGTCACAGGATGAGCTTCATCTTTCGTAAAATACGTTCGTGTTCACTGGCGCTGACCGCCACATAAATCCGGGTTGTTTCCACTTTGCTGTGCCCTAAAAGATCAGAAAGATGAGCCAGATTTTTATCTATCGCATAATAAGTTCTGGCAAATAGATGTCTTAAGTTGTGTGGAAAAACTTTACTCCGTTCTACGCCTGCCTGCTGACATAATTTTTTCATATCATGACAGATATTGGAACGATCTAAGGGTCTTCCATTTTTTGTACGAAAAATGGCTCCCTTTTCTAGTTTCTGCTTTTTTATATATCTCTGCAGTTTGCATTTTAATTCCTTTTGAAGGATAATTGTTCGATTCTTTCCTTTAAAATAAATTTCCACTCTCCCAGACTGTACTGCTTCCACTGTTATAAATTCTAATTCACCAATTCTAATTCCTGTTGCGCATAACGTAACCATCAAGAGATACAGTCTTTGATTTCCCTTGCGTCGGGCCGTTTCCAACAGTTGCCTATATTCTTTCTGGGAAAGTTCTTTTGATTCATCTAAAAAGGCCTGTCGCTGTACTTTTAATAGTTTCACTTTGCATTCTGTCATCTGATGAAAGCTGAGAAATGCGTTGATTGCAGACAGTCTGCCGTTGACCGTCTGGGCTTTGCATTTTGTAAGAAGGCGGTCTCGGTATTCCAGCAGCAGATGTTTTTCTACTGTGCGTCCGTTTAAAAATATCGCAAATTTTTCTACTGCATAAAGATACTTGGTAATTGTAGTATTTGCCTTTTCATTGATATACAAATGCTTTTTAAACGCTTGTATATCCTCTTTCGTAATCCTAGTTATCATGAATAATCCTCTCTTTCCTATGCTGTTAGCATTTACCTTTGTGAATTGGCTTTATTCATGATTTTACTGGAAATTCACTACAGCAACTGGGAAATTCATTGAATAAACAGATCCTAAAGTCAATAAAAATGCTGCTGCAAAACATATTAATTATGGTTGCAGCAGCATTTTATTCTAAAAATCATGGACGAGTAATTATAATCGTCCCTTCAAGGTCACACAGAGGGGTAATGAGAAAGGCTCCATAGATATCCTCCAACTCCTCAACAGCCTGACGAACAGATAGGTTTTTACCATTCTCATACTGAGAAACAAAGATTACACCTCCGGGACTCATCCTGGAAAAGAAATATTGAATACCGGAAAATGTGGGAGCATACAGCCCTGTATCGATATGTACCAGGGCATATGTCTCCTCTTCCAAACCAAATGCTGTCTCTGGGAACCATCCCTGCATAATTTTTACCTTCTCTGGATAGGGCATCTTTCCTAAAAGCAGCTCTGTAAGCGTTTCCTGCTGACGAGACGAAAGAGCATATTCTCCTACTCTGGCATCTGACAAATTTTTTTCCTTTTCCTTTTGGACATCCCTTGCGTCATATCCGGTAAATGTATCAAATAAATATAGCTTTCGGTCCGGCATAAGTGCATTGAGTTGCCAGGAAATATCACCATAATAAGCGCCAAGATCTGCTGTTGCACCTTTTACGCCAAGGGCCGCAAGCCGCCAGGCCATTTTTCGGATGGCAGCAGTTTTCGAAGAAAATCCTTTGAACATCTGGAAAAGAGATATCACCTCACCACGAAAATCGGTTTGTATCAAAACACGTTTTACTGCCAATTCTCCCTCAGCGTGATCCGCTGCAATAATAACACAATCCGGATTATAACCTGTCACAGCATCCATTGGCATAATTGGCATTTCCTCAAGGTTGTCTCGAAGCCTGCCTTTTTCATCATAAATATTCCATGCCTGCGCCATATTAACAGCAAATCCAATCAATTTTAGTTCTTTGGGATTCAAAAGATCTGCTGCAGTAAATGTCAGATTATTGACACCTGCCAATATTACAGTTTTCATAGAACCTTCCTTTCACGCCTTATACGGCATCCTCCGCCAAATCATTTATTCGAACCTGACTCATCCTACTGTCCATCTGCCCTTCAAACATACACTGACTGGTTTCATCATAGTATTGGCACGTTTGACAAGTTACTTGGCAAGTCTTTTCAAAAGCATTCCCCATAAAAAGCGTACAGTCCTTATCATGAGATACGAATACCTGAATACATATCCCTGTCACAAAATTGGCTGATATCATCTTCTTCCCGCAGCTGCGGCACACATATTTTTCACAGGCTTTCTCCCTCATAGATAAACCACCATCAAGGGAAAGGCTTTTCAATTTATATCCCATTTTTATCCTCCATCCTGTTATTTTGAATTTCTATCATCCTTCATACCATTAAGCTGCCTCCATATATGTTCCGGATCTAACGGAAGGCTGTCAATGTGAAGACCTGTTGCAGAATGAATCGCATTCGCAATGGCAGGCGCTACAGGCGCAGATGAGCCTTCGCCGCACTCTTTGGCTCCAAAAGGACCCTCTTCATCAGCAGGAAAATCATAAAAGGTCCGCATCTTGGGCATATCCAGGGCTGTAGGGAAACGGTAATCCCTAAAATTCGGATTCAAAATTTTTCCTTGCTCTGTGATATTATGTTCAAAGCAAGTATAACCCACTCCCATTCCAATGGAACCTTCCAGCTGCCCCTCTACAGCTCGTCTGTTAAGAGCACGGCCACAGTCATGCGCAAACACAAAATCATCAAAATCAATGCAGCCTGTCTCCTTGTCAACAATCAGATGAGCAGCTGCGGCAGAAAAACTATAGGCTGGGGCAAAATTTTCTTTACTGTTATCTGCTGTGGAATTGTACTGGGCCGTTGTTCCCTCATGACTATAGGAACCCACACCGGTCAGTTCATCGCCGCCGTTAATTTCCATCCACTTAAAAACAGCCTCTTCAAATGGTATCTGTAATTCAGCTCTTTGTTTGCTTATGACCTTGCCTTCCAGACATTCTAATGTCTCAGGCAATACTCCCCACATAGGGCCTATCACACTGAACAGCTTCATTTTGGCATCCACTGCCGCACGTCTAGCTGCATTTCCACTGAGAAAGGTGACTCTGCTGCCATAAGAGCCTGAATCAAATGGTGTCAAGTGAGTATCTGATACAACAGTGGAAGTGTTTTTCATATCCAAACCTAATTCTTCTGCAACAATGGCAGTCATTACTGTATCACTGCCCATTCCAATATCATTAGCTCCCGTATAAATGGTACAATGGCCAATTTTATTGATTTTAACCAAAACGCTTGCCGAAGAGCGGTTTGGTGTATTCAAAATCGGGAATCCTGTTCCTGATACAAACCCTGATGCGGAAAATCCGATCCCCTCGCCGTCTGCCAGTTTATGTTTCTTTTGATCCCAATCTATTTCTCTTCTTACTGTATCCAGGCACTCTTTACTGGCACAGCTTGTAACAATAATCCCTGAAGGAGTTTCAAAGCCCGGATCTGCGGCACTCATCTTTCGGAAGTCTACAGGATCAATGCCCATTGCCTCTGAAGCATACTGCATATGCAAATCATGACAGAAATGGATCTGGCAGGATGTATACCCTCGCATGGCTCCACAATGGGGATTGTTCGTGTATACCCTCCTGGCTTCAACATCAACGCTGCGCATCTTATATGGCAGACAGGCCCATATTGTCGACTGTGCACAAGCAGCAACTCCTGTTCCCCCATAAGGTCCCCCATCCAGGATGTGCCTTGCCTTTTTTGCCAGCAGCTTCCCATCCTTCCCGTGTGCAGTTTCCACATGAACATAAATCGGATGCCGGTTCGCACACATTTGGAACACTTCTTCTCTTGTCAGTACAAATCGAACGGGCCTGCAGGCCATCTCTGACAACTTTGCCGCTACAATACCAAAAGAGTAGGAGTCCATTTTACCGCCAAATCCGCCTCCCATCAGAGGTTTGATGACACGTATCTTTTCCGGCGGAACTCCCATAGCATGAGAATACCAATACTGATCAACAAAGCAAAGCTGAGTTGACATCCAGATCGTATAAACGCCATTTTCATAGTTAGCAATTGCAGCATGAGGTTCGATAGCCGCATGCACCATACGGTGAGTGACGTAATCTTCCTTATGGACATAAGAAGCATTGGCAAATTCCTCTTCTATGTCAGTACCTCCCTTGCGGAATGTTGCCATCCCAATATTATGGCCAGCCGGCTCTCCATTTACACAGGGTGCCTCATCTTTCATCGCCTCAAAAGGATCAAAAACAGCAGGAATATCTTCATATTCCACTTTAATTAAATCAACTGCTTTCTGTGCAGTTTCCTCATCAATGGCTGCTACAGCCGCAATATCATCACCAATTCGTCTTACTTTATCTGTCACCAGCACCTCTCTGTCAGCAAATTCCACTGCAAACTCGGCATTTCCCAGTTTTCCCGGCCATGTAAAGTCCCTTGCCGTAAGTATGGCTTTTACGCCAGGCAACTTTTCCGCTTCACTAGTATCAATAGAAAGAATCTTAGCATGTGCTCTTGTTGACCGCACCATTTTGGCAGTAAGCATATTGGGAAACATAATGTCTCCAGCATATTTTCCCCGCCCTGTAACTTTATCCTCTCCATCAATTCTTACGTAATGATTTCCTCCAGTCAATCTGTAAAATTCCGGCTTCTTGAAAAACCTTCTGTCACAGTCCTTGTGCATGCTTATCCCTCCCTTACAGTCGCTGCCATTTCTTTTGCAGCGGCATCAATTGCTTCAACGATTTTAGCATAGCCTGTACATCTGCATAAATTTCCTTCAATAGCCTCTCTGATTTCCAACTCTGTTGGATGTGGATTTTTCTCAAGCAGGCACTTGGCGGACATAATCATGCCAGGGGTACAGTATCCACACTGTAAAGCCCACTTTTCAATGAACTGCGCCTGAATGGGGTGAAGTTTTCCGTCTTTGGCAACACCTTCAATCGTAGTCACCTGGCAGTCATTACACTCTACTGCCAGAGTGCTGCAGGAATTGACTGGAATACCGTCAAGCTGAACAGTACATGCTCCGCATTCTCCCTGTTCACATCCTTTTTTTGTTCCTGTCAGCCCCATTTCATCCCGGAGAAAATCAAGCAGGGTCATGTTATCGCTGACAAGAGCATCAATTCTATCTCCATTCAAGGTCAAGCTTATTATTCTTTTTCTCATTTTAAATACACCTCCGGCATATCTTCCAGGGCTTTTTTAATTGCCCTCTTTGTAAATACTTTTACCATTGCGCTGCGATATTCTTTTGATGCACGGATATCAGAAATTGGGCTGCAGGATTCCATGGCAAGCTGCGCCGCCTCTTCAACGACTTCATCCGTTACTGGCCTTCCCTTTAGGAACGCTTCTGCCTCCGGCGCCCGAATAGGGGTTGCTGCTGCTGCACCGATTCCAATAGCTACATTTGAAAAAAGACCCTCTTCAACAGTAATCACAACAGCAATGCCTACAATCGCAAGGTCCATCGCTTTCCGCACCGCATGTTTGATGTAAACAGCTTTTTGATTAGGTGCCAACGGCGGAAAGATAATACTTGTCACAATGTCTCCCTTTTCCAGATTCGTCTGTTTAACGCCCTTGAAAAATTCTGTTCCTTTTATTTCTCTGTCACCGTCAAGACCATGAACCAGAATCGCAGCATCGCTTGCTACTACAATAGGCCCTGAGTCACAGGATGGCGATGCATTGCAAATATTGCCCACCATAGTTCCTTTTGCTCTGATCTGCGTGGAGGCAATGCTTTTTGCAGATGCGGCAACAGCAGGATACTTTTCCCAAACCATTTTTGAAAGTTCCAATGTTCTTAATGTGGTCAATGCTCCTACCTTCAAACCTCTCTTCTCATCATAGCAAAGATCATCCATACCTTTTAATCTTTTAATGTCAATGAGATATTCAGGTTCCGGTTTTATAGCGTGATCTTTCATAGGAATAATCAGATCTGTTGCGCCTGCCATAATTCTGGCTGTCGGGCCCAGTTCCGCCAAAAGATTTGACGCCTCATCAAGGCTTTGCGCTGTCAAATAATCAAAATGGGGCAATATCATATTTTCCTCCTTACTTTTGCTGTACCAATGTTTTTACTAATAAAATCTTAATGGATAGCCCATGAAAATTGAAGTGACAAAGTAGAATCCTGATTTCCAGTTTGTCACAGTACCCGGGAAAATACACTTGTGCTGCTGATTGAAAGCGTGGTAAAATCATAATAAAATAGAAAGGAAGGCACCGGCCCTATGGCAAATCAGACTCTCTGGCTAAATATCTCTATCCAACAGATTCAAATCTTTCTCAAATCTGTAGAATTAAAAAATTTTACAAAGGCAGCAAATGATTTGAATTTTTCCCCTTCCATGATCAGCAAAACCATTACCTCTTTGGAAAATGAGCTGGGGCTTCAGCTTTTCAGCCGTAAACCTCACGAAATCACCCCTACTCCTGCGGGCCTGATTCTGGCAGCAGAATGGCGCCAGCTTGTAGGCTCTTTTAGCAATGGCATTAAAAAAGCCCGTTCCTACCAGGACGAGCTCTTTCACAATATCGTATTTAGTATTATCGATTCTTCAGATGCGGTAGACCACCTTATTTCACAGGCTGTCCGCCATTATCTTAGGGACCATCCGCATATGCAAATCACTGTGGAAAAACACGATATGCACCGTGCTGCAGAGCTTCTCAATATGGGACTCCTTGATATTGCTCTCACTAGTGAAATGGAAGTTCCCTATTTGGATGGACATGAGATCCCGTGGGAAAAAACTTGTAAAACCCATGTTGCTGCCTATGTATCGAAAGACAATGCACTCTTTGAGCGAGAATCCATAGAGTTTAAGGATCTGGAAGATCAGCCCCTCCTTTCCTTAGATCCTCAGATGCACCCTTCTTACAGCAGATTTTTGTTTTCCGTCTGTAGCCGGCATGGTATTTCACCGTCTATTATCTCCACGTTTCGGACCGTGCGCTCCTTGATTTTTAATCTAAAGCTTCGCAATGGGGTTTTCATTGGAGATTCTATTAATGCGGCATGGTGTGATGAAAACTTGAAGATGTTTCCATTACCTGAAGTAAACTATTCGATTATTGCATGGCAGCGTACATGCTCTCAAGAAATTCTGGCTTTCAAAGACTACATAAAGGAGCTTTATGTTCTGTAGAATACCTGCGAATATTTATGAAATCCTGATAAATGCCTTCCTGCATCAAAAGCTCCTCATTTGTTCCCCGCTGTTGGATTTCACCATCTGCAATTACCAAAATCTGATTAGCTGATTGAATGGTATTTAGGCGGTGGGCAATTACCAATAGAGTCTTTCCTTTTACAAGTTCAGAAATAGCCTCCTGGATATAGCTCTCATTATCAGTATCAACGCTTGCAGTTGCCTCGTCAAGAATAATAATAGGAGCATCTTTCAAAATACAGCGGGCAATAGAAATCCTCTGTTTTTCACCGCCAGATAAGGTGGCTCCTCCTTCACCTACCATTGTCTGAAATCCATCTGGCAACGCCATGATAAATTCATAACATCTGGCTTTCTTTGCTGCTGCATATACTTCCTCCTCCGTGGCATCTGGCCGCCCCATACTGATATTGTTGTATATCGTGTCCTGAAACAGATACACACGCTGAAATACCACGCTGATCTGCTCCATCAATTCAGCAAGCGGTACGTCGCGGATGTCCACTCCACGAATCATGATTTTACCCGATTTTACATCCCACAGTCTGGCCAGTAAATTTGCAACCGTTGATTTTCCACCGCCGGATGGTCCTACAAGGGCGGTCATTTCATTCTTTTTCATTTCAAAGCTAATATGGTGAAGCACCTCCTTATCTTGGTAAGCAAATGTCACATTCTCGAATTTCACTTCCGGTTGTATGGAATTATCAGCAGGAATATGCTGCTTTCCCTGATCCGGAAGCTCCGGTTCAGACAGCACCGCTTCAATCCGATCAAGAGCCGCATTCATTACAGTCAGCCTGGACGCTTCATTATACAATGATTTCAGTGGGCCAAACAAATCAAATACAAACAGCAAAACTCCTAGCAGATAAGGTAAGGTTAACACGCCAGTCTGCTCCAAATACACGGAAAGCGCAAAAATAACCGACACACCAGCGGCATAAAGAAGATTCAAACCTCTTGTCCAGGGCGTCATCTTCCGCTCAAATGCCGTAGATGTATCTCTGGAACGTCTGAAATTTTCCGTCAGTTCCTCTGATTTGTCACCAATCAAATTATAGCTTTTGATAACTCCAATCCCTTCTGTAAAGGAAAGCACTGCATCTGTCAACTTTTCACTTTGCTCCTGGCGGCCTGCCGCTTCCCGCAGGGAAACCCGATTCATGATTTTTGCAGCCACAGAAGCGAATACTGTTACCAGAGCTGCAACCAGTCCAAGCCTCCAGTCTAAAAAGAACATAAAAGCTAAAAGTACCAGTGCAGAGAGCATATAGCTCATCATATTTCCAATGGCAGACATTGCTGCCTCTTCAATAAAGACCATATCAGTGCTTAAAACAGAACTGATTTTCCCCATGTTCCCAGATGTAAAATATCCCATTGGAAGTTTACGGAGATGTTCCCCAAGTTCCATACGTTTATCTGCAAACATCAGATAACCGGCTGTGCTCTGAAGCCGGTCGCTGAAGTAATGAATAATTGCCTGGACCACTGTCAAAGCAAGCAGTCCCATTCCTATATACAGACATTTTCGCCCTGTGAGCGTGTTTTCATAAAATCCAGACAGCACTACAAATGCGAAAAAAATCGGCATTTTGGAAAGGATGGATTCTGCAAAAGCACAGACAAACGCTCCTTGTATCCTGCCTCTGTATCTCCCTGCGAGCTTCAAAATTCTTATAAATAGCCCAAACATTTATGTTTCCTCCTTTGCAGCCTTTACTTTCCACGCTGTACTTTCTTCTGCTGCTTTCCACAGCTTTTGATATTCCTGACAGCTATTGATCAATTCCTCATGACATCCTGTTGCCACCAAAGAACCATGTGCCATAACACAGATTTGATCTGCATTTTGAATAGACGGAAGTTTGTGTGCAATTACAATCAGCGTTTTATGCTTCACAAGCTCCCCAATAGCATCCTCCATCTTCTCCTCATGCTCCGGGTCCGCATAAGCAGTAGCTTCGTCCAACACGATAATAGGAGCATCCTTTAGGATAGCGCGGGCAAGGGAAATTCTCTGCCTCTGACCTCCGGAGAGCATCTTCCCTGCTTCTCCAGCCATAGAATAAATCCCTTTGGGCAGTTTTTCCAAAAACTCCATGCACTGCGCTTTTTTTGCCGCCTCCAAGACTTCTTCCTCTGTAGCATCAAGCCGCCCCATATGTATATTTTCCATCAGAGAGGTATTGAACAAATACTGATCCTGTGCCACATAAGAAATGTTCTCATTTAATGCGGTAAGACTCATATCTGTCAGTTTCTGTCCGCCAATGGAGATTGTCCCCTTTTGCGGATCATAATAATGAATCAAAAGCTTTGCCAGTGTACTCTTTCCGGAACCAGATTCTCCTACGAGAGCAGTCTTTTGCCCTGCCTTTGCCGTAAAACTAATATCATGCAGTACTTCATCAATGGTTGTTTTCGGCTGTCCGTCGGTTCCCAATGGTGTTTTCTCATAGCCAAAGGTTACGTGGTCAAAACAAATGCTAAAGTCCTTTCCTTGAAAAGGTTCTTCCGTCTGAACAAGCGGCGCTGTCTCCAGTACTTGTTCCAATGCGGAGATCTTGTAATTAAGCTGAGGCATGGTGGGCAAAAATCCCAGAGATTTCAGGAGAGGGATTCCAATGCTCAGCGCCAGGCACAGAACCAGAATCAAATCCGGCAGTGTGGAAAATCCGCAGAGAACAAACCAGGCTCCAAGGGGAAGCGTCAGAATGACAGTACAGGGAAGCAGGCTGGAATAAATGGCCATCCATGGCCATGCTGCCTTATACCATGCCAGCGTATAGTCACGATACTCGGAAATATCCTTACGAAAACGCTCATAAGAATCCGTATCTTTATTAAATACCTTGACTACTTCCATTCCATTGATATACTCAATAATGGTATTGTTCATCTTCTGCCCTGCCTTATAATAGGGTCCCATCTTTTTCATACCCACAGAATGCATGATCATCATAGCGGCAAAACTAAGGGGAATAGAGGCCAGCGACAAAAGTGCGAGCTTCCAGTCAATGAAGAACATAGCAACATATACGGCTATTGGAATCATTAAATTTGCAATGCCCTCCGGCAGGGAATGGGCCAGCAGTACTTCCAGGCTATCCACATCATCTACAAACAGTTTTTTAATAGTTCCCGTTCCTTTATCTTGTATAAATCCCAGAGGCAAGGACTCAAAACGCTTTTGCAGAGCGGTACGCAGCCGAAACAGGATCCGATAGGCCGCCTTATGGGAAGCATCCAGCCCCCATCCATAGAAATACGCCTGTAACATAAGACAGATCAACACACCCACCACTCTTGCAAATACATAGTCCGCCCGAATCACTTCCCCCATGACAAGGGGTGCAATCACCTGATATGCCAGGATAAACGGAAGTATACCCATCAGAACGCTGAGCAGCACAAGAAAAGTAGCCCAATACAGCTCCCTTTTGTGGGGCCCAGCATACTCAAATACTTTACGGAACATGAAAGAAACCTCCTACTAGTTAAAATATTTTTCTGCTAATGACTCTAAAATTTCAGAAGTCAAAAACCGATGTTCCACCACAAAGATCGTATACCCGTCTTTCTTCAGTATCTCCATAATCTGCGCCAGGCGTTTTGCCGCCTTATAATCCAGGTTTGCGGAAGGTTCATCAAAGATAAAAATCTTTGGCTGCAAAGCGTACACAGATCCAATTGCCACCTGCTGTTTTTCACCGCTAGATAAGGTAAAAATACTCCGATTCAAATAATGATTCAGTTTTAAATCAGTTACAGCCTTTACAATACGGTCTACCGTTTCTTCCCTTTGATATCCCATATTTTCACATCCAAATGCCAGTTCCCGTGTGGTGTCTGTCATAAAAAACTGGGAACGCGGGTCCTGAAATATGGTTCCTATCTTACCAGTCAGCTGCGACGGATGCATGTCCGTCAAGGAAATGCCATCCATCCGTATATCGCCTTTTATTTCTCCGGGATAAAAATGTGGGATCAGCCCGTTCAAAGAACGGATCAGCGTTGTTTTCCCACAGCCGCTTCTTCCTGTCAAAAGGATACATTCTCCTGTTTTAATTGTGATATTGATATCTTTTAATGTAAATTCTTTACGTTCTTCATATCGGAAAGAGAAATTTTCAAATGTAATCATATCGGCACTCTCCACAAAATAATTTTTCCAATAAAAGTATGGTCAAGAAACAGCAGGATACCCAGAAAGAGTAGCTCTAAGATGATTACCATATATTCCGGTATAGAGAACCGAACCTTTTGAAGAGCATATCGCTTTTCTTCCAGTTCTAAGCCTCTTGTTGTTCCTGAAGCCGCCAGCTCATCTGTCACTTTCGGACAGCGCATGAGCAAGGGGATTAAAAGATACTCTACTGTAGCAATAGGATGGGCGATTCGTTTCCAAACCGTATCGCCAATTCCTCGGATATCCATTGTATTTCGGATCATATGGTATTCAATTCCCAGCGTAGGAATATATCGAAACATGACAACTAGCGGAATCGTAATTGCCTGAGGCAGTCTCATTCTTTGAAGGGCTACCATAAGGTCATCCATATTCGTTGTCCGCAAAATCCAATTTCCTACCATCACAATTGGGATAAATTTTAAAATGGTCACTCCAAACACACTCATTACAACGCTCAGAACAGGAACGGATATGTATTTAAGAAGCGTACTTATCATAGAAATCACTACATAGGTCCCTACCATTTTCAATGCCCATTTCCCGCCATTTCCAAAGCTGATAAAAAGGGCAAAGCCTGTCACCAAGATTAGACTGACAATCTCTCCGTTTATGAAATAGCTTACAAATCCAAGTAAAATCAGCAGCAGGCCTTTACAGCGCGGATCTAGCAGCGCTGTCCCTCCAAAGGGCTGTTCTATGATTTTTTGTTTTATTTTATTTTCCATACTGTCTTCCAGAAACAAACCCGGCTTTGATAAAATGTTTTTTTAGTGTTTTTTGTCCAATATATCCGCCGAACAGACCTCCCAGCAATCCTGCTGCTATAATCACGACTGGCATAAAACCAGAAGTAATCTCAATCATCCCTTGAATATACTCTGGTGCAATATTATTTTTTTCCATGGCTCCAATAAACGCACTTTGCAAAAATCGCATAGGGATTACAATAGCTCCAATGGAAAAGATACCATTCCAGACAGTATATGCCACTGCCATTGACTTCCTATTAATGTTGTCCCTGCTCATAATGGCAAAGTCACAGAGCAGTCCCCCGGCAATCAATGCAATTGGGATTGTCCAGAAACCTCCAACCAGCAAAAATAGAATCCCCTGTATCGCCGCACTAATAGCAAGCACCCCTTTCTTTGGCACCTTGGCAAGCAAAAGCATCATAACAATCCCGCTTGGAATGGCCGCTACTGCCGGATAAAAAACATTTGTTATAGGGCCCGCTACGCTCATTACTGTACTGATAATCATACAAATAACCCACATGAGTGCCGATAGCACACCGATTAGGATAAAATCCTTTGCATTCAATTTCTTGTTCATAGTTGATTCTCCTCGTTAAAAAAATATCCCGTAGTTAGGAATTACTAACCACAGGATATAGCGTATCAGTTATTCAAGATGAATCCAACCCAAAAGCAGTTCAATTTTACCCAAAAACAACAAGTTTCTTTATTTCATCGCCTTGTGGACTTTATAATGCTTTGGTACCACACCGTATTTTTTCTTAAAAGCTGCTGCAAAATTGCTTGGCTTAGAATACCCAACTGCAGCCGCTACTTCTGTAATATTTAAGTCGCTGTCCAGCAGCAATCCTGCAGCTTTTTCCAGCCGCTGTTCTATAATGTACGCATGAATAGAATTGCCAAACATGGAGGAAAACCCTTTTGTCAGCTTTGTAATGCTTAAATGAACCTGCCGGGCCAATTCTGCACAACTGGGAGCAAAGGCAAGCTGATTGTCAATAATTCGCTTAGCTTCAATAATAGAGTTTCGCTCGCTTCTTGATCTATCAATCGGTCCAGATGATAATAGGTTCACCTCTAACACTTCACTCAAATATACAGACAGCAGCTCTAACATCTTGCTTTCCAAAAACAAATATCCTAATCCTCCACAGTACTGAGTAAAATCCTTTAGTTCCGCAAAAAGATGTTCCATGTATGGCGTAATCTTCACTTTTGATATTCCATCCATCAATTTTCGCTCATAAAGTTCTGTTTCACAAGATTCAAAATAGTCCTGGAGGATTGTCAAAAAAGAACTTACTGGAATTTTTATATTTTTAAACAGGAAATCTTTGTCTTCTGTGTAGCAGAGATATTCCATCTTTCCATGCCCCTTGTAAATGCAGGACTCTCCCTTTGAAAGATGTACCTGATGCCTCTCATTCGCGATATTCCATGATACGGCCTCATTCATACAAAACATAAGCTGGATATATTCTTGACTATTGACTCCCTGCACATTGATATGGGAATCGTAATTCATTTCCCAGTCAGAAAATACTGTCCCTTGTTTAGTAACAACTTGTGATATTTTCCCTTTTCCCATATTTTCAGGAATAGGTACCGTTACTGTTTTCGGGGAATTAGAAAGCATCTCTATGTAAAGGTTGTTCCATTCTCTATTTATACTTTCCATGATTTTACCTTTCTGTTTGTAATTTTATCAGCCCAATGCAAAGTGCCACATAACAACGAGGAATTCACATCATATTGTTTTATGCTTTCGCTTACCCGTTCCTCATTAAAATTAGCGTAACAATATTTACACCCGTTTTTACATGTGTTATATGTTCCAACATCAATGCTTTCATAACAACCGCATTCTTTTCTTTGATTTTTATCTTTTTCCACTGCTAATCTACATCCTGCTATTTTTTCTATCAATTTTTTATCAATGCAGCTCCCATGTTTCATTCCAAAATCGGTCAAATCGATTTGCTCCCCACATGTTTCAATGGCTAATTGATCTCTCTTTGCAATTTTCGCTAACTCTTTAGCAATAGCAATCATTTGTTCCCTGCTCAAATGCTGAATATTTAACTCTTTTGTATTTCTCTGTGTCTTCCCATAGAAATCGACAAAGCTAATTATTACTTTTTCTGTATGATCTTTTAAGCTATCAGCAATTTGATGAAATGCCTTAATGTGATATTGCATATTATATTTCTCATTGAATAAAATGGGATCATAGCGCCAGATTACTCGATCTTTTCCGATCTTTTCGGATAATTTTTTAAACGTCCCAATTAAGTCATTCCTTTTGTCAGGAAGATTAGGTTCTATATCTTTTCCATATCCTGTAAGAGTGAACTGAAAGTAATAGTTATATTCTTGCAGTTCTTCAAGGCGCTCTAGCATACTGGCTGGGTTCTTAGTCCAAAATACAATACAGTCTACCAACTGTGGCGATAAGTCTATTCGGCTTATCTGATGACTGTTCATGGGATTTCTTACACATAAAAAACCTTCTTTTA
>CAUEYG010000005.1 GCA_959021945.1 uncultured Eubacteriales bacterium
GCAGAGGACTGAAAATCCTCGTGTCCTTGGTTCGATTCCGAGTCTGGGCACCACTTTAAAGGTAATCTTTTGCTGACTTATGTCCGAAGGATTACTTTTTTCATGTAAAAAAACAGATTAGAGGTGCACTGAATGAAGGCGGCGAGACGTGATATTGCTGTAGTATGTACTTTAGGAGTTTTAATTGTTCTTTCGTCAATTATGAATATTCGAAACGGATACCGATACGATATGACGGCGAGCTCAGGCAGCAATGCCTTGGATGCGGGTTTTTATAATTGGTGGATCATTTTAGCTATTTCTTTAACACTTTTGTACATAGTGTCAAAAAAGATGCCTTTGCAAAAGGAAGTAGGATTTGTTCCTGTGTTATCCATAGGACTGCTGCTGTATGCAGCAGTGTCTTTCTTTCTTTTTTGAATGTGATAGAGAACAGAAGCGAAACGAGAAGGGGAGGTCGTGATGGCGCAGCTTTACTATAGATACAGCACTATGAATGCTGGAAAATCAGCGGAAATTATACGGATTGCATATAATTATGAAGAACGGAGCAAGCGAGTATTAACGCTTGTGCCCAGCGTAGACAACCGTTTTGGCCTGGGGGTGATTACTTCCAGGATTGGAATTCAGCGAGAGGCTCTGGTGGTCAATGAAAACACAAACATCCTGGAACTTTTTATGGCGGAAAATGCCAAAGAAGAGATTGCCTGCGTTCTTATTGATGAGAGCCAATTCTTAAAACGCCATCATGTGGAGGAACTGGTGGAAATTGTAGACAGCTGCGATGTGCCGGTTCTCGCTTATGGACTGAAAAACGACTTTAAAAACGAGCTGTTTGAAGGCTCCTATTACTTACTGATCTATGCGGACAAGATTGAGGAAATAAAAACCATCTGTTGGTGCGGGAGAAAAGCTACTATGGTTGCCAGGGTGGTAGACGGCAAGCTGGTACGAACAGGAGATCAAATTGTAATCGGCGGGAACGACCTGTATGTGTCCCTCTGCCGCAAACATTATAATGACGGCCGAATCGGGCCTAAAATAAAAAAGTAGGACGAAAGAGATCCTACTTTTTTTCTTTTGCTAGCTTTGCGCCCTGATAGGTATGACGCTGACGCAGTTCTTTGTGTATGCTGTTTAGGATGGTTCTTTTTTTATAACTCCATTCCGGGGCAATGAGTGTAGGACGGGGAGCATCGCCTGACAGCCGGTGGATGGTTATTTCCGGGGGGATGATTTCCAGCGCTTCCACAACAAGGTCTACATACTCCTGAATTGATGCGAAGGGTACATAGTCAGGATATAAGGTCTCCATTTGGGAGCCTCGGACCAGATTGAGCATATGAAGTTTTAGACCGAATATGCGCTGGTGCTGTCCCAAATCCCGACATACATATCTGACAGAAGACAGCATCTGTTCCTTGGACTCGCGGGGGAGACCGAAGATTAAATGGGTAACGACACGAATTCCCCTCCTGGTCAGGTCAGATACAGCCTTGTCATAGACGGAAAGAGGGTAGCAGCGATTGATTAAATCAGCAGTACTTTGGTGAATGGTTTGAAGGCCAAGCTCTACCCATAAAAACGTTTTTTTGTTTAGCTCTTCCAGCAGGTCCAGCACATCTTCCGGCAAGCAGTCCGGCCTAGTGGCGATAGCCAATCCTACAACACCTGGATAGGCAAGAGCATCTTCGTATTGGCTGCGGAGCCGGGATACGGGAGCATAAGTGTTTGTGTGGCTTTGAAAATAGGCCAGATACTTTGCTTTAGGCCACTTGCCGGATAAAAGGCTGATCTGGGAGGGGATATCACTGGCCAGATCACCGGAGCCTGATGCAGAACAAAAGATGCAGCCTCCGGTTCCTTTGGAGCCGTCTCGATTGGGGCAAGTGAAACCGCCATCAATCGATAACTTTACTACTTTGCCGCCCATTTGCTTTTTTAGATACTCTCCTATAGAATGAATGGGAGAACTCGTTGAAATCTCCGACATATTGCAGATCTCCTCCATGTAAAAAACATAATTTTTTCAATTGCGAATATTTGCAGTAACGCATTTATATGATATAATAAATTGTTCAAAATGAAAATAAAAACTTCAGAAGAAAAGGACTGATTTTTATGGCTGGAGAAAAAAGAACCAGGCTTCTGTCAGAGCACGAAGAAATGGTTGAGGAGAACAAGGGAGAGCTTTATGAAATGAAAGGCTTTTTCCATAGAGCGGAAAAGCCTTCTTTATTGCTGCACAGTTGCTGCGGACCTTGCAGCACGGCAGTGATTGAAAGACTTGCAGGTGACTATCAGATCACCGTCTTTTTTTATAACCCCTGTATTACAGACCAGGAGGAATATCAAAGGCGAAAATCTGCCCAGATTGCATTTATTAAAAAATACAATGAAAGTCTGCCGCCCAAAGATCCTGTCTCCTTTCAGGAAGGACCGTATGATACAAAGAATTTTTATGCTGCCGCCGCTGGGCTGGAAGATGAACCGGAAGGGGGCAAACGCTGCCTTAAATGTTTTCAGCAAAGATTGGAAAAAACGGCGGAAACCTGCAGAATGACAGGGTGCGACTATTTTGGCACTACCCTGACTGTCAGCCCTCATAAGAATTATGAGCTGATCAGCAGTATTGGCAGGAAGCTGGCAGTAAAGTACAGACTTTCCTTTTTGGATGAAGATTTTAAAAAGAAAGACGGATTTAAACGGAGCATTGAGCTTTCAAAACAATATGATTTGTACAGACAGAACTATTGCGGCTGTGAGTATTCAAAACGATAGAGGAGGGCCATATGGCAAAAGTAAAAATACCGGAAACATACACACCAGTGATTGACTTTATGGAGAGCCAGAGAGCGATAAAAAAAATAAAGGATTTTTTTCAGCAGGAGCTGGCCTATGGACTGAGCTTGAGGAGAGTGTCGGCGCCTCTGTTTGTAGCGCCTGAGACAGGCCTCAATGATAATTTAAACGGAGTGGAACGGACCGTAAGCTTCACGGTAAAGGACATGGATGAAAAGACCGTAGAGATCGTTCAGTCGCTGGCAAAATGGAAGCGCATGGCTCTGGGAAAATATCAGATTGAGCCGGGACACGGCATTTATACAGATATGAACGCCATTCGGCGGGATGAAGAACTGGATAATCTCCACTCGGTCTATGTGGACCAGTGGGACTGGGAAAAAGTGATTACAAAGGAACAACGAACAGAGGATTACCTGAAAGAAACGGTAAACACGCTCTATTTGGCACTTAAAAATCTGGGCGACTATGTAAATCGGCTTTACAAAGATCTGAGGACCCAGCTTCCAAATGAGATCTTTTTTATCACTACACAAGAGTTGGAAGACCGATATCCGGACTTGACTCCAAAAGAGAGAGAAGACGCTATTACCAGAGAAGAAAAAGCTGTTTTCATCATGAAGATTGGAGGCAGGCTCAAATCGGGAAAAAGACATGATGGCAGAGCCCCTGACTATGATGACTGGGAATTAAATGGAGATATTATTTTGTGGAATGAAATTTTGGAGCAGTCTTTTGAAATTTCCTCTATGGGAATTCGGGTAGATGAAAAAGCCATGGAGCGCCAGTTGAAGGAGGCAAATGCGGAAGACCGAAAAACACTGGAATTCCACCGAAAGATATTAAAAAACCAACTTCCTTATACCATAGGAGGAGGGATTGGACAGAGCAGGCTGTGTATGTTCTTTTTGCGCAAAGCTCATATTGGAGAAGTGCAGGCTGCCATCTGGCCTGAGGAAATGATAAAAACATGCAGCGACAATCATATTTTCCTGCTGTAAGGGGAGCTGATGAAATACATAGAGGTTGTTATTGACAATAAAAGTGAGCATACGGATACCTTATACACTTACGGATGTTTGGAGGAACAGGTTCAGATCGGGCAGAAAGTATACGTGCCCTTTGGCCTTGGCAATAAGGTGCGGGAGGCTTATGTATTTCGTATTTCAGACCGGGCTGAGCAGGAATATAAAAACCTAAAATATGTAACGTCACTGGACCCGCAGGTGTGTCTTTCGGAGGAAATGATCAATACTTGCGCTTGGATGAAGCGGAGATATCTTTGCAAATATATTGATGCGGTAAAATGCTTTACTCCTGCCGGCAGCAAATCCAAGAGAGGAAAAGAACGCAACCCTTATAAAGACGCCAAAGGCGAGGAACAGATGATTCCAGAACTGACAAAAGAGCAGGCACAAGTCCTAGTTCCCATTTGGGAAGCTATGGAACAGAGACAGCACCGCCGTTTTCTCTTGCACGGTGTAACGGGAAGCGGAAAAACAGAAGTCTATATGCAGGCGGCACAGCAATGTTTGCAGAAAGGCCGTCAGGCTATTATGCTGGTGCCGGAGATTTCTTTGACAAAACAAGTAATTGAACGGTTTATCGGCAGGTTTGGTGCGGAGAATATCGCTGTTTTGCACAGCAGGCTCACTCTCGGAGAGCGATATGATGAGTGGATGCGCATAAAGCAGGGACAGGTGAAAATTGTTATTGGAGCCAGATCTGCTGTTTTCGCACCCTTTGAAAACATTGGATTGATTATTCTGGACGAGGAACACGAAGCTACTTATAAATCGGATATGACGCCCAAATACGATGCGGCGGAGGTGGCGCTAAAACGTCTGCAAGAGCACTGCGGGGTCCTTATTTTGGGAAGTGCTACTCCGGGTGTTGCTACTTACTACCGATCTCAGCAAGGCATTTATGAACGCCTGGAGCTGACCCAGAGGTATAACCGGGTTTCACTGCCTGCTGTCACGGTAACAGACATGAGACAGGAACTGAAACAGGGAAACCGGTCAATGATCAGCAGAGCCCTGTATCGGGCTATGAAAGATTCACTGGAACAAAAGCAGCAGATCATATTATTTCTCAATCGAAGAGGATATTCTACTTTTATTTCCTGCAGGGAATGCGGGTATGTGTTAAAATGCCCCAACTGCGGTATTTCTCTTACTTACCATAAAGAAGGCAATCAGGCTGTCTGCCATTATTGCGGACATGAACAGGAGCCTCCTAGCTCCTGCCCGGAGTGCGGCAGCCGTTATATCCGGTATTTTGGAACTGGAACGGAAAAGGTGGAGGAAATGGTGCAGGAATTTTTCCCGGAAGCAGCCATTGAAAGGCTGGATTTGGATTCCACCAAGCGAAAAGGCAGTATTGACCGGATATTAAATAATTTCAAAAAGGGTAAAATAGAGATATTAATCGGTACTCAATTGGTAGCCAAAGGGCTGGATTTTCGCAATGTAGGGCTTGTGGGAGTCATATCGGCGGATGTGACGCTGAATATCCCGGATTTTCGCTCTGCGGAACGTACCTTCCAACTGATTACCCAAGCCGCAGGCCGGGCCGGACGAGGTGATGAAACCGGAACTGTAATTATACAATCCTATACCCCTGATAATTACGCAGTTAGATTTGCTGCAGATCAGGACTATAAAGGGTTTTACGAAGCGGAAATTCAACTGCGCCAATACATGGAATATCCGCCTTACAGTGATTTGATTCAGCTGATTTTTTCTTCCAAAGAGGAAGAAGCGGCCAGGAAGGCTGCAGCAGCATGGTATGACCAGCTTGCGGGTAGCCTTGGCGAGGCTGAAAAAAGGTATCTATTTGTGCCGCAGCCAGCGCCTATGAACAAGATTAAAGATACGTACCGGTACTGCATGTTGGTCAAGTGTCCAAAAGGGAAACGAAGAGCCTATACCCTTGCCATAGAGCAGATGAAAGAAAAGGACAAAGGCAAGAAAAAAGCATATACGGTGATGGTGGACATTAATCCCTACAGTTTTATTTAATAATGGAGGAACATATGGCATTAAGAAATATTGTAACAGAAGGAGATCCGATTTTAAGAAAGCGCTGCAGAGCAGTGGAAGCAGTAGATGATCGGATTCGCATGATTTTAGATGATATGGTAGATACAATGCGCGACGCCCGCGGGGTGGGACTGGCTGCTCCCCAGATTGGAATGATGCGGCGGATGTTTGTAGCAGAGCCGGAAGAAGGGAGGCTCTATCATTTTGTAAACCCTGAAATCATTGAGGTGGAAGGCTCTCAGAGCGGCGATGAGGGCTGCCTCAGCGTTCCGGGATATCAGGGAACGGTAGAGCGTCCGGAGCGAATTAAAATAAAAGGTCTTGACCGGGAAGGCAAAGAACAAGAGTATGAGTTTCAGGGATGGGATGCTGTGGTGATGTGTCATGAATTTGATCACTTGGAAGGGATCTTGTATATTGACAAATCAGATCATATCTATGAACTTGTAGATGAAGAGGATGCTTAAATGAAGATGATATATATGGGAACTCCGGACTTTGCAGTGCCGGCGCTGGAGGCACTGTCCGGTGGAGGCCATGAAATCGGTTATGTAGTAACACAGCCTGATGCAGTGCGGGACCGGGGTAAAAAAAGAAAATTGACTCCGGTTAAGGAAAAAGCCTTGGAACTGGGATTGAAAGTCCTGCAGCCGGAGAGAATAAAAAAGGATGCTGACTTTCTCAAACAGATCTGTGAATATGAGCCGGAGGTAATTGTGGTAGCTGCTTATGGGCAGATTTTGCCAAAAGAGTTGTTGGAGGTGCCGCGGCTTGGCTGCATCAATATTCACGGTTCCCTGCTTCCCCGCTTTCGGGGAGCAGCCCCCATTCAGAGAGCTATCCTGGAAGGGGATGCGGAGACCGGTATTACCATTATGATGATGGAAGAGGGCCTTGACACAGGCGATATGTTGGCCAAGAAAAGTACTGCTATTGGCAGAAAAAATGGAGCTCAGCTCCACGATGAACTGGCAAAGATGGGGGCGGAGCTGCTGCTGGAAACATTGCCGAAACTGGCAGCAGGAGAACTAACGCCGCAGCCTCAGGACCATGCCCGGTCCACTTATGCTCCTATGATTTCCAAAAAGGATGGGGAGATTGACTTTCGCCAAAGTCCTGAAAAAATAGAAAGGCTGGTGCGGGCCTTTGATCCATGGCCGGGAACTTTTACATCCTACAATGGAAAACTTTTAAAGGTTTGGCAGGCGGAACCTTCACCGGAAAAAAATGATGCAGAGCCAGGAACTATTACAAATGTTTCAGACCATGGAATTGAGGTTTCTGCAGGCGGAGCAACGTTGATTCTTACAGAGATCCAGCTCCCGGGGAAAAAACGGGTAGCTGTAGCAGATTATTTAAAGGGCAACAGCATTGAAAAGGGAAGCGTTTTAGGATAGAATAGAAAAAAGTCATAAGAGAGGGGATTTTAGATTATGCCTATGTTTGGGATGTTTGACCCAACTGTGATCCTTCTGATTCCAGCCATTCTTTTTACCTTATATGCACAGGGAAAAGTCAATAGGGCTTATCGGAAGTTTGCAGCAGTAACAAACAAAACTCATATTACAGGGGCTCAGGCAGCCAGGAGGGTGCTGGATGCCAACGGGCTGCAGGATGTGAGAATTGAAATGACAGGAGGGACGCTGACCGATCATTATGATCCGAGAACCAGAGTCATGCGCCTTTCCTCTCAAGTTTATAATGACGCCAGCATTGCGTCAGTCAGCATTGCGGCTCATGAATCGGGACATGCCATTCAGCATGGAACAGGCTATGCTTTTTTGGCCTTTCGCAATGCTATTGTACCAGTGGTGAATCTTGTTTCTACACTTTCCTGGCCGCTTTTAATCATTGGGATGATTATTGCAGGCACAGGAAGAGTAGCTACGGGAAACTTGATCTTTGATATTGGAATCCTTTTCTTTGCGGCAGTGGTGCTGTTTCACCTTATTACACTGCCTGTGGAACTCAATGCCAGCAGCCGGGCGATTGCCCAGCTTCAGTCCCTGGGTATTGTAGGTGCTGATGAAGTTTCCGGAGCAAAGAAAGTCCTTTCTGCGGCAGCCATGACCTATGTGGCGGCCCTTGCAACAGCCGTTTTGAACTTAGTAAGGTTATTATTAATTAGGGAGCGTGATTAACTTATGGACGCAAATAGAAAGACCGCATATTTAACACTAATGGACGTGGAATCAAAAAAATCATATTCCAATATTGCATTAAACCACCAAATTATCTGCAATAGGCCCAGCTCACAGGGCTTTGTGAGAGAGCTGGTGTACGGAGTACTGGAAAATAAAATGCTGCTGGATTACTATATTGATCAGCTTGTAAACACGGGAGCAAATTCTTTAAAAGCCAGTGACCGGACAGTACTGCGCATGGGGATTTACCAGCTGAGCTATATGAATTCCGTGCCTGAGTATGCGGCAGTAAATGAAAGCGTTATTTTGGCAAAAAGATACTGCAGAGGGCGAGATGGATTTATAAACGGAGTTTTGAGAAATTACTTGAATCGGAAATTCTCCATCAGCCTTCCGGATCGGGCAGAAGATGAGGTCAAATATTTGTCCATCAAATATTCCTATGCCCCATGGATTATTGAGCTGTGGCTGGAACAATACAAAGTGGAGTTTGTAGAAGAACTTTTGAAGGCGGGAAATGTTACACCGCCTAATACTATCCGCCTCAACTGGCTCAAAGTGAGGAAAGGGGACTTAATTGAGAAGCTGGAAGAAAAGGGGTATGAAATAGAACAGGGGAGTGTATGCCAAAACGCACTTCATGTAAAAGGCGGTGAACTGCTGGGAACAGAACTATACAAACACGGTCTGTTTTCTATTCAAGACGAAAGCTCTATGTTGGTTGCCGAAAAACTCAACCCGCAGCACGGTGATGTAGTAGTGGATATGTGTGCGGCTCCGGGAGGCAAAACCATGGCTATTGCAGAGCGGATGAATAATACGGGAACGGTTATTGCCTGCGATATTTATAGACGAAAACTGGATATTGTTGATAAAGAGGCTGAACGGCTGGGTGTGACCAATGTTCAGACTCGCTCCTGGGATGCTACCCGTGTAGATTCCTCTCTGGCAGAAAAGGCGGATTGTGTTTTGGTAGACGCCCCTTGTTCCGGATTAGGCGTTGCGCGGAGAAAACCGGAGATCAAATACAAAGAAAAAACGCACGATATGGAAATGCTGCCAAAGAAACAGCTGGCTATTTTATCGGCGTCTTCTCAGTATGTAAAGCCGGGCGGGACGCTGCTTTACAGCACTTGTACCATCAACCCCTATGAAAACCAAAGGGTTGTGGCGGATTTCCTGAAAAAGAATATCAGGTTTAAAAAGATAGAAGCAATTCAGTTGCTTCCAAATATAAACGGTACAGATGGATTTTTTATTTGTATCATGAAAAAGGATGAAGGATTAGTCTAAACTGATTCTGAGCGGAGAAAAAATATGGCGCAAATAGGATTTAAAAGTAATACTGGCGTGATTCGGGATAATAACGAAGATGCATGTTTTGTCATACCCAGCCATGATGTTTATGTGGTGGCCGACGGAGTAGGCGGAAACAATGCGGGTGAAATTGCCAGCAGAACTGCGGTTCGGGGCATTGCTGAATATGTTGCGGCAAACCCTGTAGGAGACTGTGGGGATGACCAGGCCATTTATGAATACTTTACCCAATGTCTGGACCAGGTCAATGATGAGATTTACCAAATGGGGAAAAAGCATAAAGAAAATAAGGGTATGGCTACTACAGCAGTCATCGCCTGCCTCAGAAAAGAGTCCGCCTATATTATCAATGTAGGCGACAGCCGTGCCTATTTATTTCGGAAGGGGCAGCTCTCCCAGATTACCATTGACCATACTTATGTAAATGAGCTGCTTAAAAATGGCGTTATTACAACAGAAGAAGCTGAAAATCACAGTCAGAAAAATGTGATTACCAGGGCTCTTGGCGCTGAACCCGCAGTGACAGCTGATTTTTTTCAGACAAAGCTGGAGAAAGATGATATATTAATGCTTTGTTCGGATGGTCTTTACGGTGAAGTGGATGAAAAAAAGCTGATTGAAATCCTTGACAAGAAGAATACAATGTCAGGAACCTGTACGCGCCTTGTAGAAGAGGCTATAAGATGCGGAGGAAGAGATAACATCACCGTAATATGTTTGAAAATATAGAGGGAGGACAAGAATGAGCAGTAAAGTATTAGCAGGACGATATGAACTGTTTGAAAAAATCGGCGAAGGCGGCATGTCCGTTGTGTATAAGGCCAAGGATAAGCTTTTAAACCGTTATATAGCCATAAAAGTGTTAAAGCCGGAATTTATAAAAGATCAGAAATTTATTGAAAGTTTTCGGAGAGAATCCCAGGCAGCAGCCAGCCTGTCGCACCCCAATATTGTAAATATCTTCGATGTGGGACAGGAAGGCAATATTCATTATATTGTCATGGAGCTGGTGGAAGGGAGAACGCTCAGCGACATGATCCGGGAGGAAGGGCCTCTGCCTTATCCTAAAGTAATTGAACTGACCAAGCAGATTGCCGCAGCGCTGAGCGTAGCACATAAGAATCAGATTATTCATCGTGATGTAAAGCCTCACAATGTACTTATTACTTCTAGCGGCACTGCGAAAATTACAGATTTTGGAATTGCCAAAGCCGTAAATTCCTCTACCATCGTAGATACAACCGGCGGCGGGATCATGGGATCTGTGCACTATTTTTCCCCGGAACAGGCCAGGGGCGGTTATGTAGATGAAAAGTCTGATATCTATTCCCTTGGTATTGTCATGTATGAGATGCTCACTGGAAGAGTTCCCTTTGATGGTGATAACCCGGTTAATATTGCACTCATGCATATTAATAGCGAAATGGTACCTCCTTCAAAGCTTGTTTCCGGAATTCCTCCAGCTCTTGAGAAGATTGTGCTGAAAGCTACGGACAAATATCAGACAAATCGCTTTGCCAGTGCCGATGAACTGATCAAGGCCCTTGATAATTTGGAATTTGTAGGAAGTGTAGTGGGCGACGCTGTTTTTATGACAGCGGACAATCAACAGCCGGAAAAACCGTTGGTGGAGACCGGCTATGATGATTATGATGACGATGATTATGATGACCAAGAGCAGGAAAAAAAGAAAAAGAAGAAAAAAAACAACAGCTCTGACAGTTCCGGCAAAAAGAAAAAAATTATCATAGCTGTAGCAGCGGCAGTTGTTATAATTGCAGGGGTAGCAACGGCATGGGCTCTGGGCGTTTTTGGAGGCAGTCCGGTTATTGTTCCTGATTTATCGGGAATGACCTTGGAGGAAGCCCAGAAAAAAGTGGAAGAAGTTGGGTTTGAACTGGAGCAGGGAGATATGGTGACTGATCCGGATGTACCGGAAGGCGCAGTTGTTTCTCAAAGTCCGGAAGCAAACACGACAGCCAAGAAGGGAACCACAATCCGGATCAATTTGTGTAAAGGCCCGGGAAATGGGGAAGTTCCTGATGTAACTGGAAAAGATGAAGATTCTGCCCGTGAAATTTTAGTTTCTAACGGGTTTAAGGTTGGTTCTGTGGATACCGGACAGAGCGATCAGGAAAAAGGGACTGTATTTGATCAGTCACCGGAAGCTGGCTCTACGGCAGAACGTGGAAGTACAGTGGATTTAGTTGTCAGCGACGGATCTTTGATTAAAGTAGCTGTTCCGTATTTAGTAGGAAAAGATGTAGATGAAGCAAAATCACAGCTCATTGAACTGGGCTTAAAACCAGGTAAGGTGACTTATAAAAACAGCGATACTTATGAGGTCAATGAAGTTATGGAACAGGAGTATGAGGCTAACGAAGAGGTATCGAAAGGAACTTCTGTGAAATTAACGGTCAGCAAAGGACCGGCAGAGCCAAAGGATATTAATCTGGATATTGATTTCAGCGATGCGGAGAATGAAATGTTCTTTATGACTGTTACCCTTTCCGATGAGTTGGGAACCAGAAATGTGGTTTTTAATCAGCAGAGAAACAAAAGTGATGAAGGAGAAACGATTGTTTTGGACGGACAGGGAAAAGGCACGGTTTTGGTAATCTTTGACGACAAGCAAGTCATGAAAAAGACAGTTGATTTTACGAAAGGGACCATTAGCTGATGAGAGGAATCATCATAAAAGGAATCGCAGGCTTTTACTATGTGAAAGAGGATGTCACGGGCCATGTGTTTCAGTGTAAGGCCAGAGGTCTGTTTAAAAAAGAAGGCCTTACGCCGGCGGTAGGTGATGAAGTTGTATTTCAGCATGGGGAGGGGCCTGAGGATGATGGCTTGATTGTAGAAATTCTGCCAAGAAAGAACCAATTTATCCGCCCTCCTATTGCCAATGTGGACTGTTTTGTCATTGTAATGGCAGCAGCCCACCCTCGGCCTAATTTGGCCTTAACAGATAAATTTTTGGTGATGGCGGAAAAAAGCAATACGGAAATAATTCTCTGCCTCAGTAAGATGGACTTGGCAAAGCACAGCTTGGCGGAGGAAATCAAAGGGATCTATGAGCCTTCTTACAGGATCGCCTATGTCAGCACTGTTACAGGAGAAGGCCTTGAGGATTTAAAGCGCATGATAAAGGGGAAGCGTGTCGCTCTGGCCGGTCCTTCAGGCGTAGGAAAATCCACCCTTTTAAATGGCCTTGTTCCCGGTGCAGCAGCGGAAACAGGCGATATCAGCAAAAAAACAAAACGAGGAAAACATACAACCAGGCATTGCGAACTCTTTGATCTGGGATGTGATACCATGATCTTTGATACTCCGGGCTTTACTTCTTTTGAAATTTTGGAGGCTGATGAAGAGGAGCTACAGCATTTGTACCCGGAGCTGGTACCCTTTATCGGCAGGTGCAAATATGACAACTGCCGGCATCTAAAGGAGCCGGGCTGTGCAGTTCGGCTAGCGGCTGAAGATGGAAGGATTCCATGGAAGCGCTATGAGTCTTATAAAAACCAGTTAGGGGAAATACAGGAAAAAAACAGATACTAAGGCGGGCCAGCAGTTCTTTAACCTGCTCAAAACTGCGGCAACAGAAGTGAAGAAAGGAAAGACAACAATGGTCAGATTAGCACCTTCTATTTTATCGGCTGATTTTTCTTGTTTGGGCCAGGAGGTTTCCCGTATAGAGGAGGCTGGAGCCCAAGTAATTCATGTAGACGTTATGGACGGGCATTTTGTGCCCAATATCAGCTATGGAGCAACGGTGATGAAAAGCTTGTGCGGCAAAACAAAACTACCCTTTGATGTTCACCTGATGATTGAGAATCCAGATCAATATGTGGAAGCTTTTGTTACAGACCAGACGGAGTTTATTACGGTTCACCAGGAAGCATGCCCTCATTTGCACAGAACATTGCAGCACATTAAAAGCCTGGGTGTAAAGGCTGGGGTGGCCCTCAATCCGGCTACGTCTTTGTCTGTGCTGGACTATGTTCTTGAGGATGCAGATTTAGTTTTGATTATGTCCGTTAATCCGGGATTTGGGGGACAGAAGTTTATTCCTTCGGCCCTGGAAAAAGTGAAAGCCCTGTCAGAAAAAAAGCGGGCCGGAAACCACGATTTTACCATTGAAATTGACGGAGGGGTTAACCTGGATAATGCAAAGGCTGTCGTATCCGCCGGTGTGGAACTGGTTGTGGCTGGTTCGTCAGTCTTTGGTGCTGATGATCGAAAGCAGCGAGTAGCAGATTTTTATGAGAAATGGAATAAAAGCTTATAATGGTACTCAGGGGGGCGAGTATGAGTCAGGAGAAGAGGAAGAAAGGGCTGAGCATTATTGTGCCCTGCTATAATGAAGAGAAAGCGATCCGGCTTTTTCACGGAGCGCTGATGAAGCAGATGGATGCGCTGGATCCGCAATACGATTATGAACTCATTTATGTCAACGATGGCAGCAGGGATCAGACCATGGATCTGATCTTGGAGTTTGCAGGAGAAAACCATAGAGTCAGATATCTTTCTTTTAGCCGCAACTTTGGAAAAGAAGCTGGTATGTTAGCAGGCCTTCAATACGCATCAGGTGATTGTGCGGTGATTATGGATGCGGATTTGCAGCACCCGCCGCGCATGATTCATGAAATGTTGAAAAAGTATGAAGAAGGGTACGATCAGGTAATCGCAAAACGAAACCGTAGCGGTGACCATTGGAAGAACGCTTTTTTTGCCAGGACTTATTATCGCCTGGTCAATCGTATGATAGATGTGAAATTGGTAGATGGGGCAGGGGATTTTCGGCTGCTCAGCAGAAAAACCATTGATGCAGTGCTCTCCTTAAAGGAAACGAACCGTTTTTCCAAGGGGATTTTTTCTTGGGTAGGTTTTCGTCAGGCTTACTTGGAATATGAAAACAGGCAGCGAGCTTTTGATGACAGCCGCTGGTCTTTCAAACGGCTGCTTCGGTATGGTGTAGAGGGCATTGTTTCTTTTAATGTGCAGCCTCTGCGAATGTGCGTTTATTTGGGCGGCGCGCTGCTGGCCATCAGCATGGTTTACCTGGTTTACCTTTTTATCTGCATTTTGATTTATGGAGTAGACGTGCCGGGATACTTTACAACCATTACCTTGATCTCTGTGCTGGGGGGCGTGCAGCTGATTTCCCTGGGCATTATTGGCGAGTATGTAGGGCGAATTTATGCAGAAGTAAAAAAGCGGCCCCTCTATATTATTGAACGCACCAATATAGAAAGGAAAGAATAAAATGCAGATTGGTTGTGAAGCCTATGATAGATAAGACCTTGTTTCGATTCGTTCTTGTTGGTATTACAAATACACTTCTTGGAATGGCCATTATGTTTGGGCTTTATAACCTGGCAGGGGTGTCCTACTGGCTGTCAACAGCAGCTAACTATGTGATTGTCAGTGTATTGAGTTTTGTGCTAAATAAAACATTTACCTTTGGCCATAAAGGGCGGACGGCTGCGGCCGGGCTTCGGTTTGCCGTTAATATTGGGGTGTGCTATTTGGTGGCCTATGGAGCGGCAAAGCCCCTGGTTGCCTTTCTTTTTCAGGAGCAGGACAAGACTTTGCAGGAAAATGCCGCTATGCTGGCCGGCATGTGCCTTTTTACAGGGCTGAATTATGTGGGGCAGCGGGCTTTTGTGTTTCGGAGGTAGAAGGGGTAAAGTGGTACGGAGTCCAGCATGAAATTTGTAGAAACCTTGCTATTTTAGGAAGAATATGATATTCTTATACAAGTTTTGTTAGGAATTCAGGTGTGATGGTAAACGATGAGTAAGAAATATAGCAGAATTGCAATTTTTATTTTAATGGATATGGCGATTACGGCATTTTGTTCAATTATGCCGCTGATTTTGCGTTTCGGCATTTTTACCATGGATGCGCTTTATCTGGAACAGGTGATCAGGTGCCTTCCTGTAGATATTACCATTACTATTGTTGTAATGGCTATTTTTAAGTTGTATAACAGAGTATGGTCTTATGCTGGTTTCGATGAGATGATCTCTGTTTTAAAGGCCTCTCTTGTAATGGAAGCCTTGTATGTGATGTACCGGCTTTTCATGGGGGTGGCTATGCCCCGTAGTTTTTATGTGTTTAACTGGGTATTTCTCTTTTTGCTGTTAGCTTGCTCCAGATTATCGGTTCGATTATTGCGGCAAATGAAACGGAAATACCAGCAGGGCGAGACTTCACATAGAGTCATGATTGTGGGTGCCGGCTCTGCGGCATCTATTTTAATAAGAGAATTAAGGAATAAAAGTTCTTCAAAGATCGTCTGTGTGGCAGATGATAATCCG
>CAUEYG010000006.1 GCA_959021945.1 uncultured Eubacteriales bacterium
TAGGGCGGACTTCCATGGAAGTGCTGGTAAATGTGGAAGCTGAAGACCTGGAGGGAAACAGCGGTCCTCAGAAAGCCCTGTCAGCCAACTTTACCATGGTGTGCATGGGAAAAAACGGAAGACCTCAAAATGTGCCTAAATACACTCCGGAAACAGAAGATGAGATTCGTCTGTACGAAGAGGCAAAGCGCAAGAGAGAAAACTAAGAAATAGGAGTGACAAAAGATAGAGAGGAATGTGAAATTGATGAATCGGATAAAACACAAACTTTTATTATTGTCCTTTACTTTCTTGCTGTGCGCAGGCCTTGCAGCATGCGGATCGGACAGCGGAAATCAAGGTGATGGCAGTGCTGTGGCAGGCACATGGAAAATGACGGAAATTACAGCAGGAGCAAGACAAGTAGATGCAGAGGAATACAAAGAAGCTGCAGGAGTCAGCAATGTTCCTACGCTGACCTTTGAAAGCGGCGGTAAAGTGACGCTGGACGTAGATGGAAAAACAGGGGATGGGAAGTGGACAGAATCAGGAGGAAATTACAGCATTACTTATAAGAGAGGGGACCAGGAGGTAACTGAGCGTGTTGAAATCGACGGTTCTTCTTTAACCATGAAACAAGATGGTTATACCCTGACTTATGAAAAACGATGAGAATAAGAAAGGAAAAAGAAAATGAAAAGAAACGGAAAGATTGTATCTCTGATTTTGGCATTGCTTTTGGTCTGCGCATCCCTTGCGGCTTGCGGCGAGGATGCAAGTGATGACCCTGTTGTAGGAACTTGGGAGCTGACTAAGGTAAGCGCCCTGGGGCAAGAAATGTCTGCCAAGGAATTTTTAAAGTCAGCAAACTATGAAGACAAAGGAACACCGGCCATTACTTTTAATGGAGATTATTCCGTAAAAGTAGATATGCTGGGAACAAAGGGCGAAGGCAAATGGGAATTAAAGGATAACAAGTATCACGTGACTGACGATACCAGTTCCACTTTGGATTTTACTCTGGAAAATGAGATTCTCAGCATAGAGCAGAGCGGTGCTACTCTGGAATTTGAAAAGCAGGCTGAAAAATAAAAAGAAACGGTCAGCCGTAAATTTTCAGTTGAACTTGCAGCACCTATTTGCTATAATAAAAACAATGAAAAAAGGCAAACATCTAGTGACCACAAACAGGAGAATGAACCTGGATTTGGAAGAGAAATTGATGTTTATTTCAATGGGAAAAGCATACAATACTAATAAATCCTGAAGTGTTCGTTGAGACTTTATAATTCAACCTACGTTTTAACCTTGGGAGTCCGGAGTTTTCGTCAGCGGATGTCAAGCCGCCTTTTGAGCGGAAGGCAGATGCGGAAACAGGGCACCCCCCTATCAAAGATAGGGCGTGAATTATAATCTCGACGGCATGTCGGGATTCTTGTTTTTTTGATAACAGGGGAGCTGATTCCCATTTTATGCCTGCTACTTTGAGAGAAAACTGTAAAGAGCAGAGCCCAATACCTTGACAATTTCATAAAAACCATAATCGAAGCCTATATCCATTATGCGAGTGGGACTTGAAAGATGATATCACATCCTGACAGGAGGTGATCGTATGAAAATCGGATTTATTGGCGCTGGAAAAGCTGGATGCAGCCTTTCCCGCTATTTAAAAGATTCGCAGGATATGATCAGCGGATTTTACAGTAAAACCTATGAACATGCAAGACAAGCGGCTGATGATGTACAATCAGTCGCTTTTTCCGATTTAAAGCAAGTTGTTTTTAACAGTGATATGATCTTTATCACAACTCCAGACAGTGCAATCAGTCAGATATGGGATACGATTAAACAATGGGAGGAGCAAGGTTTCCTGCAGATTGAAGGGAAAATTTTCTGTCACTGCAGCGGATCTCTTTCTTCACAGGTCTTTTGGGAGATCCGTAAGAAAAAAGCCTTTGGATGTTCGCTGCACCCAATGCTTGCAATCAGCAGCCGGGATACTGATTTATCACAGGCCTTTTTTACAGCAGATGGAGACGAGAGGGCAGTGTCCGCAGTAAAGGCGCCCTTGGAAAAGCGGGGAAATCCAGTGGCAGTCATTGAACCTGCCTGTAAAAAGAAGTACCATATGGCCGCAAGTACAGTGAGCAATTTGGCAGTAGGGCTTGTTCAGATGGCTTTGGATTCCCTGCAGGAATGCGGATTTGAACCGGACTTTGCCTTAAAGATGCTTACCCCTCTCATGGAAGGAAATATGAAAAATATCTGTGAGAAAGGAACGGTAAGAGCCTTAACAGGTCCAGCAGAGAGGGCAGACGCCGCCACCGTAGCAGCCCATCTTTCCCAGCTGACTGGTGAAAAACAGGAAATTTACCGGCTTTTATCCAAGCAGCTTTTAGATCTTGCAGAAAGAAAAAATGAAACAAGAGATTATACAAGTTTAAGAAAATTACTGGAGGAAAAAGATTAATGAAAAACACAACTGTTACCTTTCGAAAAGCAAAGGAAGAAAAGACAAAACTGACAATGCTGACAGCTTATGATTACTCTTTTGCCAAATTAATGGACGAAGCAGGCGTCAATTCCATTTTAGTGGGGGACTCTGTAGGCATGGTATGCCTGGGATATGAAGATACCCTGCCTGTGACCATGGAAGATATGATTCACCACACTGCCGCTGTTTCCCGGGGTGCAAAGAATGCTCTGGTAGTGGCTGATATGCCCTTTATGTCTTACCAGACTTCTGTCTATGATGCTGTTTTCAATGCGGGCAGACTCATTAAGGAGGGACATGCCCAGGCAGTAAAGCTGGAAGGCGGTTTTGAAGTGATAGAGCAGATCAAAGCTATTGTAGATGCTTCTATTCCAGTTGTTGCACACCTGGGTCTGACGCCTCAATCTGTAAATGCATTTGGCGGATTTAAAGTACAGGGAAAGAGTGAAGAAGCAGCGCAAAAGCTGCTGAACGAAGCAAGAGCTGTAGAAAAAGCAGGAGCTTTTGCAGTTGTTTTGGAATGCGTACCGGAAAAGCTGGCTGCAAGAATCAGTGAAGAACTTTCTATCCCTACCATTGGAATTGGAGCAGGAGCTGGATGCGACGGACAAGTTCTTGTTTATCAGGATATGTTAGGTCTGTTCAGTGATTTTACTCCAAAGTTTGTAAAACAGTTTGCAAACGTAGGGCAAGTGGTAAAAGAGGCCTTTTCCCAATATATTAAAGAGGTTCAGGAGGGCAGTTTCCCGGCGCCTGAGCATACCTTTAAAATAGAAGATGATGTGTTAGATAAGTTGTACTAAGAGGATGAGAATGAAAATTGCAGAAACAAAACAAGAGGTGAGAAATACGGTAAAAGAATGGAGAAAAAAGGGACTTACAGTAGGGCTTGTTCCCACTATGGGGTTTCTCCATGAAGGACATGAAAGTCTGATAAAGCGATCTGTACAGGAAAACGACAAAACCATTGTCAGTATCTTTGTCAATCCCATGCAGTTTGGCAAGGATGAAGATCTGGAAACCTATCCCCGGGATTTTCAAAGAGATAGTCAGATCTGCAGGGGAGCAGGAGCAGACCTTATTTTCCATCCATCTCCGGAAGAAATGTATCCAGACCATTTTTTTACTTATACAGATATGGAAACCATTACAGAAGGTCTTTGCGGCAGCCATCGACCCGGTCATTTTCGCGGAGTCTGTACTGTGGTAGGCAAACTGTTTCATATTGCAGCGCCGGATAAGGCCTACTTTGGTCAAAAAGATGCACAGCAGCTTTCTGTTATTAAAAAAATGGTGAAGGATCTGGATTTTGACCTGGAAATCGTGGGATGTCCTACTGTCCGAGAGCCGGATGGACTGGCTAAAAGCTCCAGGAACACTTATCTTTCAGACAAGGAACGTTCTGCAGCTACCGTTATTCACCGGGCGCTGACCTATGCGGAAGATGCCATAGCTTGCGGAGAGCGGGATGCAAAAATTTTGCGCGACCATATGATTGCGTTGATTGAAGAGGAGCCTATGGCGGAAATCGACTATGTGGAGTTTGTGGACTGGGAAGTTTTACAGCCCATGGAAACCCTGAAAAAACCCGCGTTGATTGCGGCTGCAGTAAAGTTTGGAAAGACACGGCTTATTGACAATTATATCTGGGAATAATGGAAAAATTTTAAATTCCCCTTGATTTCCGCAAGTCGATGATGTATAGTAATGTTAGCACTCAAAACTGATGAGTGCTAACATTTTTTACGATAAGGAGAATGTAATATGGCAAAGAAACAGTTTAAAGCAGAATCAAAGAGACTTTTAGATCTGATGATCAATTCCATCTATACCCATAAAGAGATTTTCCTCAGAGAGCTTATTTCCAATGCCAGCGATGCCATTGACAAATTATATTATCGCAGCCTGACAGAGGGCAACACCGGTCTTTCCAGGGAAGATTTTTCCATAACAATTGAACCGGACAAAGAGGCTCGTACCCTGAAAATCATAGACAACGGCATGGGTATGACCAAAGAAGAGCTGGAGAAAAATCTGGGAACCATTGCAAAGAGCGGATCTTTGGATTTCAAATCAGAGATTGAGAAAAAGGATGAAATCGACATTATCGGCCAGTTTGGCGTAGGATTTTATTCCGCCTTTATGGTCAGCGATAAGGTAACGGTAATCAGCAAAGCTTATGGGGAAGATCAGGCTTATGAATGGGAATCCACAGGCGCTGACGGATACACCATTAAGGAATGTGAAAAGGACACAAACGGCACGGAGATTACCCTGACCTTAAAAGAAGATACAGAAGATGAAAAATACGGAGAATACTTGGATACTTACAAAATTAAGAATCTGATCAGCAAGTATTCTGATTATATCCGCTATCCGATTCAGATGATGGTGGAAAAACAGAAATTAAAAGAGGGCAGCGAGGATGAGTATGAAGCTTATACAGAGCTGGAAACCCTCAACAGCATGGTACCTCTCTGGAAAAAGAACAAAAGCGAGTTAAAAGAGGAAGATTATAATAACTTTTATAAGGAAAAATTCTATGATTATACAGACCCTGCAAAAGTGATTCACAGCAATGTAGAAGGTGTGGTAAGCTATACTTCCCTGCTCTTTATTCCAGGTCAGGCTCCGTACAACTATTACACAAAGGACTTTGAAAAGGGGCTGCAGCTTTATTCCTCCGGCGTTTTAATAATGGACAAATGCGCCGATCTGCTGCCGGACTACTTTAGCTTTGTAAGGGGTCTTGTAGATTCTCAGGATTTGTCCCTGAACATTTCCAGAGAAATGCTGCAGCATGACCGCCAGCTTCGAGCAATTGCACAAAGACTGGAAAAGAAGATTAAAAGTGAATTACAGGCCATGCTCAATACGGACAGAGAGAAGTATGTAGCCTTCTTTAAGAACTTTGGGCTTCAATTAAAATACGGTTTGTATGATCAGTTCGGCGCTCATAAAGATGTGCTAAAGGATCTGGTTATGTTCTACTCTTCTTCTGAAAAGGCTCTGACAACGCTTTCTGAATATGTTTCCAGAATGAAGCCGGAACAAAAATACATTTACTTTGCCAGCGGAGAAAGCGTTGAAAAAATTGATAAACTGCCGCAGACTGAGGTGTTGAAGGATAAGGGATATGAAATTTTGTATCTGACCGATGATATTGACGAATTTGCCCTGCAGATGCTCCGCGAATATGAGGAAAAAGAATTCAAATCCGTATCTGCAGAGGATTTGGAAATTGAGGAAAGCAAAGAAGAAAAAGAAGCTGCTGAAAAACAGGCGGAAGAAAGCAAGGACCTGCTGGAATACATGAAGGAGGCCTTAGGCGATAAAGTGACAGAAGTACGCTTGTCACAAAGGTTAAAGAGCCATCCGGTTTGTCTTACAGCAAAGGGCGGTCTTTCCATTGAAATGGAAAAAGTACTGAACTCCATGCCTGTAGATGAAAAAGTAAAAGCAGAGCGAATCCTGGAAATCAATGCAAAACATCCTGTTTTGGAATCCCTTTCTGAGGCTTACAAAGAGGACAAAGATGCTGTGAAAGAGTACGCTAAGCTTTTGTATGATCAGGCGCTTCTCATTGAGGGCCTTCCGGTAGAAGATCCGGTTGCCTTTTCAAATGCAGTTTGTAAGTTAATGACAAAATAAGAAAAAACAAATAGCTGCCGCATAAATCGCTTTGGTCTATGCGGCAGTATTTTTTAATGAAAAGCTACTGCACAGCAGGGCTTTTTTTGCTATAATAAGATATTAAAGGAAAAAGAAAGGGAAGTACATGAAACGAAGAATATTATCAATTATGATCAGCGCAGCAATGTTTGCTTCTGTTATGGGAACTACAAATACGGGCATTGTTCATGCTGCGGACAGCATCTCTATTCCGGATGCGGAACAAATAGGAGAATTAAAAAAGGAAGACGGACAAGTGCGTTTTGAATACGAAGATCCGTCTGTACTGCAGCCCAAGACCTCACTTTCAAAACGGTCGGCCTCTGCTGCGTCTTTGCCGCGCTTTTCACTAGTAGACACCGGCAAAGTGACAGCTGTAAGAAACCAGGGCTCGAGCGATAACTGCTGGACTTACGGTGCATTGGCATCTATGGAATCCAGCCTGCTGATGGCAGGTAAAGCTGATAAAAATACATTGGATTTATCAGAAAATCATCTGACCTGGTTTACTTATAAGGGAAGCAATTCTTCAACAAAGAGCGCTTATGCGGGGAAAGATACTTTTGTAGCTTACAATAGCGGGAACCCTTATGGAGAAGGAGGAAATTACTACCTTTCCTCTGCAACTTTGGCCCGCTGGTACGGCGCTGTGGACCAGAGCCGGGCAAGCTCTGTATCCTCTCTTTCATCGGGAATCCAGACTATTTCCGATATTAGGCTGAAAAATGCTGATTTTCTGCCTGACCCTAAAACCAGTGCAGGAAGGTCTGTTATAAAACAGTATCTAACGGCAAAGGGAGCTGTTGATGCCAGCTATTATCATAATAACAGCTATGTAAGGAATATTGATGGAAAAACGACTTACTATTGCAGTGCAGGCACTAATTATGCCAATCATGAGGTTGCCATCGTAGGCTGGGATGATACAGTAAGAACCGAGGGAGGTACCGGAGCCTGGATTGTGCGCAACAGCTACGGCGCTGACTGGGGTAATAATGGAGGATACTTCTATTTGTCCTATAATGACAAGAGCCTTTGCGATGCCGCTTTCTTTGAGGCGGAAAACCAGAGTTACCAAAAGGCAAGTACTAAGCATGATTATACTTCCATTTATCAATATGATGGAGTAGGGGCAGGAGACTCTTTGTTTGTCTCAAGCAAAAAAATATCTGCAGCCAACCGCTTTACAGCAAGAAAGGATGAAGTGATCCAGGCTGTAGGTGTTTTTACAGGGGCAGCTAACTCAACAGTAAGTGTTTCCGTTTATTTGAATCCTTCTTCCAACAATCCGGCCAGTGGGGTCAAGAAGTATTCCAAAACGTTTTCTGTGCCTTATGCAGGACACCATACTTTGGCTTTAGGCCAGTCTATTGGTGTTCCAAAGGGACATACGTTTTCCGTAGTACTTTCTGTATCTCATACGCAAAACGGCAGCCGCCAATACATAATACCGCTGGAAACTGAAAATATAAGAGGAGCAGAAATTGCTTCCATTGACTACAGCAAAGGACAGAGTTACCTTAATATGAGCAATAAGTGGTATGATGTAACAAAAGTCGCACCTATCAGAAGTACCTACGATGTAGGAAATGCAGTGGTGAAAGCCTTTGCAGCATCAGCAGGCACTGCTTCGCAGTCCATTTCTGCAAAGGGTTCCTTTACAAAGACCTATGGTAACAAGGCTTTCAGCCTAAAAGCAAAGAGGACCAGGGGCAATGGAGCTTTATCTTATAAATCAAGCAACACATCTGTGGCAACGGTTTCCTCAGCCGGGAAAGTATCCCTGAAAGGGCCTGGAAGAGCGACCATAACAATCACAGCAGCACCGACTGCTTCCTATAAATCAGCTGTTAAAAAGGTGACTGTAACAGTAAAACCAAAGAGGGCTGCCATTCGTTCCGCCAAATCTACAAAGAGCAAGACTTTGACTGTGCGCTGGAAGAGGGCAACAAAGGCTACAGGTTATCAGGTATCTGTCGCCAGGAATAAATCTTTTAAAAAAGGAAGAAAGACTGCAACTATCACCAGACAGGCCACTACAAAAAAGACTTTTAAAAAACTTGCTTCCCGGAAAACCTATTATGTAAAAGTAAGGTCATATAAAAAATCCGGAGGAAAGAAAATATACGGCTCTTACAGCAAAATAAAAAAAGTACGGACAAAATAAAAGGAGCATACAATGGAAAAAACCATGGTCATTATTGATGGAAACAGTCTGATTAACAGGGCTTACTATGCCATGCAGCGGCCTATGATTACCAAAGACGGAATCTATACCCAGGGGATCTACGGATTTCTCAATATGCTGGCAAAGATCCAAAGTGATTATGAGCCCGGTTATCTGACAGTTGCCTTTGACCTGAAAGCGCCTACCTTTCGGCACCTGGAATACAAGGAATATAAGGCTGGGAGAAAAAAAATGCCTCCGGAGCTGGCAATGCAGATGCCGCTCCTGAAGGACATTTTACAGGCAATGAATATTAAAATCCTGGAAATGGAAGGCTTTGAAGCGGACGATATTATCGGCACGGTTGCCAGGGCTGGGGAAGAGCAGGGGTTGGAGCCTCTGATCATTACAGGTGATAAAGATGAGCTGCAGCTTGCTACAGATAAAACAAAAGTTCTGATTACAAAACGTGGGATTTCCCAGTTTGAACTTTATGATGAGCAGGCTATGATTGAGAAATATGGGTTTACTCCCCGGCAGTTTATTGACTTTAAAGGTCTCATGGGAGACCCATCTGACAATATTCCGGGACTTCCCGGTGTAGGTGAAAAAACCGCGCAAAAATTGATTTTGGAATATGGAAGCGTTGAAACACTTTTGGCTTCTACAGAGGCCATTTCCAGTGCTAAAATGCGTCAAAAAATTGAGGATAACGCCCAGCTTGCGATTATGAGCAAACGGCTGGCAACTATTAACACCAATGTGCCCATTGATCTGGATTTTGAAGAATTTAAACTGGAGGAACCGGACTATGACAGGCTCATTGAACTTTACACAAAATTAGAATTTAACAGTTTTTTAAAAAAGCTGGACAAACAGACAGATGGATTATCCGTCCAAAGCAGAAAAGCAGATATTGAAGGAATTAAGCGGGTGGTTATCAGGGATGCCTCTGAAATAGGAAAAATGGAGATTGGAGACTCGGTGATCCTAAAGGTCCTGGGGGACCAAAGTCATATTGCTCCGCCTGAGCTTTACGGGATCTGTATGATGACAGAAGGCGGCCCTTATTACTATATTCCTTGCAGTACAGAGGAGATGAGAGATCAGGCCATTGCTTTTTTGAATAAAAAGGCTCCTGCTATGGTGGGCCATGATCTAAAGAATGATTATTACATGCTGATGTACTATGGACTAGAAACATGCAGCTGCGCTTTTGACACTGCGGTAGGTCAGTATGTCATTGATTCCGGCAGGAGCAACTATGATTTGAAAACACTGGCTTATGAATATTTGCATGAAAGTCTGGAAGAGGAGAAGGACTTTCTGAAAAACAACAGCCAAATGGAGCTGTTTGAGGATTTAGAAGAACGCTATAGTACCTACGGATTGCAATGGTGTGTTACAGTGGCAAATCTTCTTCCTTTGTTGCAGGAAAAAATAAAAGCAGAAGATCTGGAGAAAGTGCTGTATGAGGTGGAACTTCCGTTGATTGAGGTTATGGCTTCTATGGAAAAAGAGGGCGTTACTGTAGACCGGCAGGAACTGACAGACCTTGGCAGTATTATCACAAACCAGGTGGAACTTATTACAGAACAAATTTACCGTCTTGCAGGGGAAGAATTTAATATTAATTCTCCGGCCCAGCTAGGACCTATTCTCTTTGAAAAACTAGAGCTTCCTGCCGGAAAAAAGACAAAGAGGGGCTATTCCACCAGTGCGGAAACCTTGGAGCGTATCATAGAAGAGCACGAAATTGTGCCTTTGATTTTAGAATACCGGACCCTTACAAAACTAAACAGCACTTATATTGAAGGCCTGCTGCCTTTGATTGATCAGGATGGAAAAATTCATGCTCATTTCAACCAGACTGTTACTGCTACAGGAAGAATCAGCTGTACAGAACCTAACTTGCAGAATATACCCATTCGTCAGGCCTTTGGGAGACAGTTGCGAAAAGCCTTTGTTCCTGAGGATACCCAGCATACTCTAGTGGGAGCGGACTATTCTCAAATTGAACTGCGTATACTGGCTCATATGGCCGATGATCCTGTTTTAATTGAAGCCTTTAACAGAGGCGAAGACATTCATCGTACAACGGCAGCCAATGTGCTGGGGGTTCCCCAGGAAGACATTACCATTGAAGAAAGGAGCAGGGCAAAAGCTGTCAACTTTGGCGTTATTTATGGGATGAGCGCCTTTGGCCTTTCGTCAGAGCTTCATATTACCAGAAAAGAAGCGGATGAATATATCAAAGCTTATTTTGCAAAGCACGAAGCTGTAAAAACTTATATGGACCAGCAAGTGAGTTTGTGCAAAGAGCAGGGATTTGTGACTACGATCATGGGGCGAAAGCGCTATATTAAAGAAATTAACGCTTCTAATTATATGACGCGGCAGGTAGGGGAACGGCTTGCCATGAATAGCCCTATACAGGGAAGCGCTGCTGATGTAATTAAGCTGGCTATGATCAAGGTTTATCGCGAGATCAGGAAGCGAGGCCTCAAATCCCGTTTGATTCTGCAAGTACACGATGAACTGATTATTGAAACTTGTAAGGAAGAAAGGGCTGTCATTGAAAAATTATTAACAGAAAATATGGAACAAGCTGTTGAACTGAAGGCAAAATTAATTGTAGATTTAAACCAGGGAGACAGCTGGTATGATTTAAAATAGGAGAACAGCATGATTGTAATCGGGCTGACAGGCGGAATTGGCACAGGCAAATCTACTGCTTCCGCATATTTAAAAGACATGGGTTTGGCTGTTATTGATGCAGATCAAATTGCCCGGGAAATCGTAGAACCGGGACAGCCGCTGCTAGCAGAGATAAAGGATACTTTTGGACAAGGGATTCTCACGCAGGAGGGAAGCCTTGACCGCAAAGCTCTGGCTGCTATTGTGTTTCAAAGCAAGGAGATGAAGGAGCGCTTAGATAGGTTGATGCATGGCGCTATTCTTGAAGAAATTTCTCAAAGACGTGAGATCTTATGTAAAGAAGGAGCACACAGAGGTGTTGTCATTGACGCACCTCTTCTCTTTGAAACAGGGCTGCAAAAGCAATGCGATGTGGTTTGGCTCTTAGTGGCGGATTTAGAAATACGCATAGGGCGAGTAGCTGCGCGAGATCATATGACGCGGCAAGAAATCCTGGCAAGAGTGGGCAGTCAGATGGATGATCAAGAAAAAAGAAGGTTGGCGGACCGAGTCATTGACAACTCAGCAAGCGTAAAGCAGCTATATGCTGAGCTGGAAAAATTGTTAAGAGAAAAGGGCTGTATAAAATGATTGGAACCATTGTAAATACCTGTACTATTTTGCTTGGAAGCATCATTGGAAGCGTGATAAAAAAGGGAATCAAACAGGAGTACCAAGACGCATTGTTAAATGCAATGGGCCTTGCTGCCGTTGCCTTGGGTATTAATACCCTAGTGCAGAATATGCCGGAAAGTCAGTTTCCAGTGCTGTTTATTTTGAGTCTTGCTGCCGGAAGTCTCTTTGGATATGCAGTTGATCTTGATAAACGGTTTCAGCGTTTAACGGACCGGTTTGCATCTTCCGGGTCTAATTTGGCTCAGGGCTTGTCCACGGCAATTATGCTATTTTGCATTGGCACCCTTTCCATTCTCGGACCTATTGAAAGCGCTCTGCATGGCGATCATACTTTTTTGTTTACAAATGCTACTTTGGATTTTGTTACATCCATGGTTTTGGCATCTACATATGGAATTGGTATTGCAATTGCTGCCGGCGTCTTATTTTTGTGGCAGGGCGGAATTTATCTTTTGGCGACCTGTGTGGCTTCTTCCTTATCAACAGAACTTTTGACAGAGGTCTCGATTATTGGGGGGATTCTCATTGCAAGTTCCGGGCTGTCCATCCTTAAGATCAAAGACTTGAAAGCGCTGAACATGCTGCCATCTCTTTTGGCGCCGGTAATCTGGTTTGGCGCGAAGGCTGTGGCTGCTGCATTTATGTAAAGAAGAGCCTGGGCGGCAAAGGACTCAGCCTTGAAAAAAATTGCCTCTTTTGCTAACTTGTGATTGACAAAAGAATCAAATTCTATTAAACTTATAAAAGTGAGCTACAGAGAATATGCGGCTGTGGCGGAATAGGCAGACGCGCACGGTTGAGGGCCGTGTGGGCGACCGTATGGGTTCAAGTCCCATCAGCCGCACCATACAAAGGATAAACTTTGATACAAAAACAGCTTTCTATTATTGGAAGGCTGTTTTTGTATTTGTGCGGAAAAAGCCCGAAAAGTGTATAGTCACAGTTATCCTAAAGAATAAATGGAGAAGTTTTTTATGATAAAAAACAGGTGTACAACAGGAATCTTATGCTGTATAGTGAAGGGTAAGGAGATGTACGCGAGAATTATTATGCCGTCATCTGAACTCAGATATATGGAGAAAAAGGAGCAGAAAAATGTTTACAAAGGCAATTACAAAGAAACCATGCAGAGCGTTAATTGATGGTATTTCCACAGCACAGTTTGTGGAACCGGGCGAAAAGCCTGACTATGAACTTGCTGTTAGACAGCACAGCCGCTATGTAGAGACTCTGGAAGGCTTAGGTTTGGAAGTATTAACTCTTGATGCAGATGAAAGATACCCGGATTCTTGTTTCACGGAGGACCCTGCAGTTGTCATGGAACGCTGTGCTATTATTACAAATCCGGCAAGAGACTCCAGAAACGGAGAAAAAGAAGAAATTCTCCCGGCAATTAAAAGGTATTATAGCGATGACCAAATTTTTTTCATTGAAGCACCCGGAACAATGGAGGGCGGAGATGTAATGAGAGTAGGCGACCATTTTTACATCGGACAGAGCGATCGGACCAACGCAGAAGCAGCAAAACAGTTTAATGAGATTGTTACAAAATTTGGATACACATCTTCAACCGTCCCTGTAACGGAAGGTCTCCATTTGAAGGATTTCGTTATTTATCTTGAAAATAACAATATGCTGGTTACAGAAACAGTGGACAAGCTGCCTCACTTCAAAGCCTTTAACAGGTATGTGATTCCGGATGAAGAACTTTACGCAATCAACAGCTTGTACATCAACGGTACAGTATTGGTACCGGAGGGATATCCTCAGACTAAGCAGTTAATCGAGAGCTTGGGATATCCTGTTAAGCTGGTGGATACTTCTGAATTCAAAAAAATTGATGGAAGCCTGACCTGTTTATCCTTACGATTTTAAGATAGTTACATAAATACGGAGAAATCTGATGATAACACAAACAGATCTTGTGGATTTTTCGCAATGTGAATATAGTGAACGGGATGGAACCTACGGAGGGCAGGCAGGTGCTAAAGATGGTATTATATACCAGGGGGAATATTGGTTAATTAAATATCCAAAAACTACGAAAGACATGCAAGTGAAGGAAATGTCTTACACAACTTCACCTCTTTTAGAATATATAGGAAGCCGAATTTACCAAATATTGGGGTATGATGTGCATAAAACCTTGCTAGGTATTCGTAACAAGAAATTAGTAGTAGCCTGTAAAGACTTTTGCAGGCGGGAAGGCGCTTTAAGGGAGATCAGAACCATAAAAAATGCAAATAATAAAGAACTTGCAGACATTTTGGAAGCTTCCTTTTCTTCTACAGGAACTGAGCATATCATTGAACTGGATGAAATCATCTTACATTTAGAGTACAACCGTATTTTATCAAAAGTAGAGGGAATTAAGGAACGGTTTTGGGATTGTGTTGTTATTGATATTTTAATCAATAACAATGACAGAAACAACGGCAACTGGGGCATCCTATATGAAGAAGGGAACTATAAACTGGCACCGATTTTTGATAATGGAGCATCTTTTTCAGATAAATTATCTGAAACATCTATTCGCGATATGCTCATTAATCCGGCAAAACTATCACAAAGTGCAATAGGAACTGTGACAGCATATAGCAAAAATGGACATAAGCTTACTGCCAAAAAATTATTGGAACTTGATAGAAAAGAATTAAATAAGGCAATTAAGAAAAATGTTCCTCTTATAAAAGCGCATATGGATGAAATGAAAACCTTTCTTCTTTCTATACCTGAAAAATACCATGATATAGATATTATCAGCTCTGCTCGCAAAGAGTTTTACATAAAGGGTATGGAGTTGCGATTTGAAAAGCTACTGTTGCCCGCTTATGAAAAAAGAAGGAAATAAAAGCAAAAAGAGAAAGGAGTTGTCTCAATGAAACAAGAAAATACGAAAAGAATGATTTTAATCCTGTTAATCGTCTGCATCAGCGTTTTTTCCGTAGCATGTAATGCACAAACTAACAGCCAAGAAAAGTCAGACACTTCGGACACAGAGTATATAGCGAAAAATGCAGATCGTACAGTAAATGCGTATGATTTTGAAAATGCTTATTCAATGTGCAAAGCCTTTCTTGAAAATTATTATGATGCTGCAATGTGCGGGGGACCACTAAATATAGAACAGTTTGTTGAAAATAAAAACTTCCAGCAGTATATTCAGTTAAAACTCAAATATGGAAAACAAACAGTTTCAGATGATCCTATCAATATTTCCTATGGTTTAAATGCTGTAGAATGGAATGAAAAAAAAGAATATGGCTTTCTCAACCTCACTACA
>CAUEYG010000007.1 GCA_959021945.1 uncultured Eubacteriales bacterium
AGTTCCGAGTCTTTCTTTGTTTCTTTGGAAGCTGCAGTATCTTGTTTTTCTGTAGTTTCCGTTTCCTCCTGTACATGAATGCTGTCTACCAGCACATCACCGTCGTGCTCAGGGATGTCCTGACTGCTTTTTACCGAATCAGGAGCTGGAAATACTCCTCCTATGGCAGTTACAATGCCAAGGCACAAGGCCAGGACAAATACACCGCTGATCAGCTTTTTATGCTTTTTTATCTTTTCCCACAAACTGTGTTTTTTCATGATTCCTCTCCTCCACTCTTTTGCTTTTTACTGTCTTTTTCAAAGACCATAACACTGGATGCCGGTATGTTGAATACGGCCCGGACCGCATTGACCAAATCGTTTCTTACAACAGGATCTCCGGCTCCCTCTGCTGTAACAATAACACCTGATATCTGATCTTCTTTGTCATACTGGAGCATGACATCTACTTTCCCCACCCCTTTCATATCTGTGAGAATATTACAGAGAGCAGCTTCCGTGCCGCCGTCATCATCAATGATTTGTTTTCTTCCGTCTTTGTTTTGTGTAAAAACATCGAAGGACAGCAGGGCCACAGATATAATGATCAAAACAGCGATGATCTTTATAATCAGATCCTTCATCTTAGGATCTTTTTTCAGTTTTTCAAACATGGTGTTTACTCTCCTTATATATATATTTCAGGCCTCTTCTGCTTATTCCAGCAAAAACAGCAAGGGAGACAAAATCGTCGCCATTACGATCAGGGAAAAGACAAATTTAATGTATTTTTCCATCCTGGAAACAGGCAGCAGCATTTCAATAAAGGTCAGCGCCAAAATCAGAATAAAAATATTCTTTACCCATTCCTTCATTATTTCCATAATGTACCTCCTCCAATGCTGATAATAATTGTAAGAAAGATCAGGAACATAAGGGCGCAAAGTCCCAGTATGACGGCCATGGTAATAACAGCGCTGCCCATTTCATTAAGGCTGTTTGATATTTGCTTGGTTGCCACTGGCTCTGCCAATACAGCTGTCAGCTTGTAAATAACCGCGATAGCCAAAATCTTTAACACTGGTACTGTCAAAAGGCAGATAATAATAATGATTCCCAGCAGGCCGATTCCATTTTTTATCACCGCCACACAGCTTAGGACCATGTCAATAGAATCAGCTGCAAAACCGCCTACAATGGGCACAAAATTATCAACGGAATATCTCGCTGTATTTACCAGCAATCCGTCTGCGGTTTTTGTCACTAACCCTTGAATGGCTGTAAGCCCTGCAAAGATGGTGACTGCAAGGCCTGTAAAAAAGATGGCCGCTTTTCTCAGGAACACTGCCAGTCTGCTGACATAATCCTTTTCTGTTAGGCTGTTAATGAGAATAAAGATGCTGGAAATGAACATAATAGGCAGAATGAATTTTTGCAAAGCAGTGTTAAAAGCAGTGATGGCTCCCACAATGACAGGGTTCAACACGCCTCCTGAGGAAAAGCCGCCCATACTGATCAGCAGCGGTATCATAATCGGCAGCAGAACCTGCATGGTACGTGTCATAATATTTAAGGTAGTAAGACAGGCCTCATAGGTCATCATAAAATTTTTCAAACAGAGGGTAATGACAAGACAGCTGCATACTACTGTGCCTAAGGTAGATACCGGTTTGTCCCCAAAGGAGTTTGAAAAATTTTTTAAAAGCCCCATTACAATACAGATACTGATGATCTCTACTCCTAAAATAAGCCCTGCTTTTACCTCATAAAGAAATACGTCAAAGAGGTTCTTCATAATCACATCAGAATCAAAGAGGGGTTTACCGTCAATAAAGCTCTGTACGATTTGATCAGTGGACAGAGAAGAAAAGATTCCATTGCTCTGTTTTGCCGCATCATCCATAATCTGTTCCAGCTCGGACAAATCCAGATTCCCCATTTGTTCTTGTATAATTGTATCGTAATCCATAAAGCCCCCCTTTCTAAAGTATGGAGTTAATCAGGTCTAAAATTGCCAGGAGAATTGGCATGGACAAGTAAAAAATAACGATCTTCCCCGCCAATTCTACTTTACTGCCAATGGCCCCCTCTCCCGCATCTTTGCAAAGCTGTGATGTAAAATCAGCCAAGTAAGCTACTACCAGTACTTTGATGACAATGGGAAAAAAATCTTTCCCATAAGTCATCTCTCCATATACAGAGCTGAGGAATTGAAAGACAGAAGTTAGCTTATCCAAGGCCATGAGAAAAATAACGATTACAGTGGCCAGCACCACATAGAGAGAAAGCTCTGGTTTAAAGTTTTTTACAATGGCAGCCATAATAACTCCGCCTATGGCAATGGCCGCGATTTTCATGATTTCCACAGGCTGTCCCTCCTAAAATTGAAAGAGCGTCTTGACCGTATCAAAGAATTCGCTGATCATTTGAACGATGAGAAACAGGACGATAATAATGCCTGCCAATGTGGTCATCATAGCCTGTTCCTCTCTTCCGGCCCGTATCAGTATCTGGTTTAATACAGCGATGGCAATGCCAATAGCTGCTATTTTAAAAATGATATCAATGTCCATATTCATTTTGTACACTCTCCTAAATCAAAATGACGGCGATGACAATGCCGATGGAAAATCCCAGGCCCCTGTACATCCTGCCCTTTGTATCTTTTTCTTTTGCTGCTTTTTCGATCTGTGTTTCCAGCTTAGCCCCTGTGAGAGAAAACATAGCAGCCTGTCCCTGTATATCGCTCTTCCCCAGCTGCATCCCCAGATCTTTCATAATAATCAGATCTTCTTCTTTGAGGCAGCTTCCCTTATAAGCGGAGCAAACGGCCGTTTCCCAGCATTCTTTTAAATCCAGACTTTCTTTCATTGCCCTACTGCATTCCCGCAAAAGATCCATGGCCCGACTGTCCTTGTAAGCTGCAATCCGTGCAAAAACAGCAGGCAGCGGATCTTTTCGGTAGCTCATTTCAGTCTGTAACATGTTTATCATATCCTTTAGATCATTCAGTTCATTCAGCCTCTGCCCATAGGTCTGCGCTTTCAGAAGGCCCAGCCCCCCGCAGGCAAAGATGATAATAAGGCATAAGATTCCCTTAAACATGGATGACCTCGCTTATGGTGCCTGTCCGTGGATCATTTGTCAAGAACACCAGGCGTGAAAAAACGCCTTTGGACACGAGAGGTCCAATATTAGAAGCCATTACATCATCATAGCTTCGGCCGTGAATCGTAGTAAAAATTGCCACTCCTGCACACAGGGCAGTTTCAACAGCAGCAATATCCTCCTGTTTTCCGATTTCATCCGTAACAACGGCATCCGGTGACATGGCACGGATGAGCATGGTCATTCCTTCTGCTTTGGGACATCCGTCCAGTACATCGGTCCGGGGGCCCAAATCATAAGATGGTTTTCCAAGATAAGTGCCTGCGATCTCTGACCGTTCGTCGCACAATCCCATTTTATAACCTTTATAGCTGAGAGCCCTGACCATATCTCGCAGCAGCGTAGTCTTGCCGCATTTTGGCGGCGAGACGATCAGGGTATTGTGGAGCATGCCTGTTTCTTTTTCCAACACATGAGGGAGCACCCGATCTGCCACGCCGATGATCTCTCTGCTTCGTCTTAGATTCAGGGAAGAGATTTCTTTTATCAAAGAAACATTTCCTTTGTCTAGCACTGCTCTGCCGCAAACCCCAATCCTGTGTCCGCCTTCAATGGTTATGTATCCCTTTGCCAGTTCTTCTTCATAAGCATAATAAGAATAATCCAATAAGTTGTTTAAGATGGTATCCAAATCTTCTCTTGTAACAAGAGCATTCTTTTTCAGAGCCACGACAATTTCCTGATTCTTTGCCAGCACCCTGATGTCGCTGTAGGCACGGATTCGAATTTCTTCCAGACTGTTTCGGATATTTTCCGGCAAGTCCATAATCGGGCCTCTGATATTTTGCGGAAGTTTATTTAAGATCTGCTCTAAGTTGTTCATTAAAACACCCCTTTTCCCTTTTGTTTATACATCATATTCTGTGGACAAGGTTTTATGCCAAGTTTTTTCATTAGAAGGGATGCTCTTTTTTGTAAAAAAAACCTGCTAAAAAAGATTGACTTTTCTTAGCAAGTTTAGCACCCTTGTTGACTATCAGAATGACTACTTTACAAATATGGTTTCAGCTTCTCCACCAGTTCATATATTTTCGTCCCCGGGGCAGCCTTCGATGGCAGTTTTCCTTCATTGATCTTCTCTAGCCTTTTCGCATTGGCAATCGCAAAGTCCATAAACGGCCGGAGTATCTGATACATATCCTTACGATTCTTTTCGTATGTTCCCGCACCGATCCCGGTCAGCCAGTCCGTCAGCTTTGGCCAGTATGCTGTCCGGTGAATGTCTGACTGCATATAGCTGAAATGCAGTAGATACCATAATTCCACACACTGATTTGACCAGACTGCATGATACTCCGTATCTTCTGTACTATTTGCTTTGCACAGCTCCAGAACACGATCAATGTGCTCAGCCGGAAAATCATCCGTATCGTAAACGACCCATACATGACGGAATCCATTGACACTGTCCGATACTCTCTGTTTTACTTTCCAAAACAAATTAATGGTATTATCTCCTTCTCCGGAAACCTCAAGCTGTATCTTTTTTCGGTACCGAATGTTAATAATATCCCTGATTGCTTCGAAATATGCAGGCTCCGTATCCGTTCCTTCCGATACAATCAAATGATATTCCGGCTGGATTTTCATCCCTCTGTCTGGTTTCGGTTTCAGCCACGATTTATTTAAATCACTTTTCTTCGGAGGTTTCAGGCTCATTTCCAATCGCCTCCGTTCAGGATATTCTGCAGATATGGATCCGCACCATATCTTCCTTCCATATACTGCTTATCAAAAGCTGCCGTACTGTTGACTCTTTCATTATCTTCCCGACGGATTTCATACAAAGAATAAATTTCACTGCTGTGATTTTCATTCAGTGCTGCAAACCAGATTTCATCTCTGCGAAATACCGTATTCTTCATTGTTGCCATATCATGAGATGTAAAAAGGAGCTGAGCCCCATGCTTATTAAGCTTCGGATTCTTAAACATAGAAATCACATATCGAAGGAGCTTCGGATGCAGTTTTGCATCCAGTTCATCTATAATAACCAGCCTTCCTTCCTGCAGAGCAACCAACAGCATCGGAAGGGCAGCAATCAGCTTTTTAGTTCCATCTGATTCATGGTCAAACGGCAGTTCATACTCTTTCTCTCCAATCCTGCGCTTCAAGTATAATTGCTTTTCCTTTTCATCAAACCGATAATCATCCACATCTACTCCCACATCATTTAAGAGCAAAAGAATCTGCTTCTTAAATTCCTTGTTATCTGAAACCATAATCTGTCTCTCTGCCATAGGGTTTGCATAACTGCGGATGATACAAGACTCAAACCACTCCTGAACTTCTGCAATCACCGAAATATTATAGTTAATGGCAAGGAAAGATAAAAACGGCATCTTGGCATTGATGTTGGTGTTTACATTTTCCTTCTGCAAAATAGCACCGAGACTGATTTCTTCCCGTTCTCGATAAAAGATATGAGCAGGTTTCTTTCCACCAATCTTCTTTCTGTCCAGCGTCTCTGCTGATATTTCATCCTTCAAAACTCCCATATAATAACGGTACTCATATTCCTCTGTCCGGAAGAATATCTGAAACTCTGTCGGTTCTTCAGTAGATACGGCATCAAATAAAAATGGCTCTGCTGTCACCTTTTGCTGCATAATCAGTGACTTCCGGCTCTTTTCCAGTTCATGAATGGGCTTTACCACAGTAGAAATCAAACTTGCCAGGGCCAACAGCAAATTTGACTTTCCCCCTCCATTCGGACCATATACAACACCGACAGGAAGAATACTACTACATTTATCTTTTATTATCAGACTATCCGCAAACTCCGGAATAGTGGAAGCCTGGAAATCAAACGTGGTCTCCGCTCTGTATGAATTGAAATTTTGAAATGAAAACTGACAAAGCATCCTCTTCTCCTCCTTTTTTACTGGTTCAAGTATAGCACTATTCTTCTCAATTTTCAATTTTTATATTCTGTTTTATAAATTATTTTTCTTATTTCACATATAAAGTTTCGTTTTCGTACTTTTTAATAATTTTAAGTCCATGAATACTAACTGGATGTGTAGGCGAAATGCTTTATCTAAAATCAATTAATAATGAATATAGACGAGATATACAACAATAGAAAACACCCACACAGGAGCATTTCTACTCTTGCATGGGTGTTCTTCATAATGTTGTACCTCCAAACGCAGGTATCTTTCTTAATTTTGCTCCTCTTTGTCTTTCTCTCGCCTTTCTCTTCTGGATTCTCGTTCTTCCTGCTCGGACTCTTCTTCCATTTCCTCTTTTTTAGGCATGATATACAGCTTTACCTTTTCAATGCGCCGGTCTTTTACTGACTCGATTTTAAACACATAGTTTTCAAATTCAATCACTCGCTCTTCTGTCTCTTCTTCATCAGGAATTTCTCCCAGAATGTCGATCAGAAAGCCTCCAATGGTTTCACTGTTGTCAGACTCCAGCTCTGTCCCCAGTTCCTCATTAATATCATCTAAATCCATAGCGCCATCCATCAGGTAAGTGCTTTCATCCAGCTGTTCGATTTCCGGCTCTTCCTCGTCATACTCATCATCAATATCACCCATAACTTCTTCCACCAAATCCTCCATGGTAACAATGCCGGAAAATCCGCCGTATTCATCGATGAGAATGGCGATCTGCTGTCTGGTTTTTTGAAGCTCAAGGAAAAGGGCATCAATATTCTTTGTTTCAGGCACAAAGAAGGGCTTTCTGATAATCGTGCCAATCTCCACATTGTCAAAGCCTGCTTCTCTTGCTTTAATAAGATAGTCTTTAATGTTGAGAATTCCAATGATTTTATCGCTGTCATCATCATAGACTGGGATTCGTGAATAACGAAGCTCCATTAATTCATCGATGTACTCTTCCATAGGGTCATTAATATCAATAGAAAAAACATCTGTTCTGGGAGTCATAATTTCATAGGCCAGCTTATCATCAAAGGCAAAGATACTATTGATCATTTTTTTGCCTTCTTCCTTTAATACTCCGCTCTCCTGGCCCACTTCCAGCATGGACATGACCTCGTCTTCGGAAAATTCTTCATCATCCATATCCACACTCTGCCTTGTGAGTTTTAACAAAACATTGACAGAGGCGGATAAAAACCACACAAATGGTTTTGAAAGAAAAGCAATGGCATTAATAGGCCGCACCACCAGCATTGCTACCCGCTCTGAATGCTGCAAAGCAATCCGTTTTGGATAAAGCTCTCCAAGCACTAGAGTCACATAAGACAAAATGATAGTAACGACCACCACTGCCAGTTCTTTGGCTACACTCTGAGGAAGACCCAGTCCGGACAGCAGCGCACCTAAATCATCAGATAGCCCCACCGCAGCCGAAGCGCTGGCTAAGAACCCTGCCAGGGTAATGGCTACCTGGATGGTGGACAAAAATACGTTTGGATTTTCAATCAATTTTTGGACTAAAACAGCCCGGCGGTTTCCCTCCTGGGCAAGAACCTTGATTTTGTTTTTGTTGACAGACACAACTGCCATTTCCGCTGCTGCAAAAAAGGCGTTGATTAAGATTAAGACAAATAAAAAAATAAATTGGATCGCTAAGGGCGACCCGGGGTCAGAACCTGACATTCTTTATTGCTCCTTTCGTTTTCGTAACATATAATTTTTTGAAACAGGATATTCCATTTTGATCTGCAAAATCTGCTGAGGATGAGGGGCGGATTCCAGTGGGTTTCCGTCTTCATCTAACAGCACGGTAAGCCTTTGTGTAAAAGGCTCTGTTCCGGGACCAAAGACTTCAATTTCCTCTCCTACCGTCATCTTATTCCTCTGCTCCACAACAGCCAGCTTTGTATCAGGGTTATAGCTCTTCACAACACCGATAAAAGTATAATGGCGTGTATAAGCGCTGGTCTGATAATTCTGGTCCTTGTTTGTGGGCTGATCAAAATAAAATCCTGTTGTAAACTGGCGATGACTTACCTTTTTCAGCTCATCCATCCACTTTTGGTCAAATACATAGCCCTCAGGGTCTTCATAATAAGCGTCAATGGCCCTCCGGTAAGCGCTGACAATCGTAGCTACATAAAAGCTACTTTTCATCCGGCCTTCTATTTTCGCTGAGGCAATTCCCGCCTGAACCAGCTGAGGAATATATTCAATCATACAGAGATCCCGGGAATTTAAAATATAAGTTCCGCGCTGATCTTCTTCAATGGGATAATATTCACCGGGCCGCTGCTCTTCCACTAGAGCGTATTTCCATCTGCAGGGATGCGCACATTGGCCTCTGTTGGCATCTCGTTCAATCATAAAATTGCTCAAAAGACACCGCCCTGAATAAGAAATGCACATAGCGCCCTGTACAAAGGCCTCCAGCTCCATATCTTCAGGCAAATTTTCCCGCACCTGGCGTATTTCCTCAAAAGTCAGCTCTCTGGCAAGCACAATACGTTTCACTCCCTGCCTTTGCCAAAATTGGGCTGTTTTATAGTTAGTCATATTAGCCTGGGTAGACAGATGAATCTCCGCATCCGGAATCAATTCTTTTATCATAAAAAGAATACCCGGATCAGATACAATAAACGCATCAATGGCGAGAGCTTTTATTTTTATCAGATAATCCTCTAATGGGAGAATATCCTCGTTATGAGCAAAAATATTGAGGGTCAGATAACAGCGCACTCCCTTTTCATGGGCATAGTCAATGCCTTCTTCCATTTCTGGAAGCGTAAGATTTCCGGCGCCGGCCCGAAGGCTGAACAGTTCGCCGCCAAAATAAACAGCATCAGCCCCGTAATCTACGGCTGTTTTCAATTTTTCCAGATCTCCTGCAGGAGCAAGTAGTTCTATTTTGTTCATATTATCCTTTCAAAATACTGATGGACACTCCATCGCCTACAGGCAGCACAGAGGTATCCGCATAATCGACATTTGTAATATAGGTAAGAAATTCCCGCATCCGCCGGATGCTGGTCTTATATTTTTTCTTTGGATCATATTGGTCGGAAACCGTCATAGCTTTCATCAGAACATTATCACAGATAATCATGGCCCCGGGCCTGCACAAAGGCAGCGCTTTATCCCAGAACGTCCGGTAATGGCTCTTTGCCGCATCAATAAAAACCAGATCAAAGGCTCCTTTCAGCTCTCCCAAAACCTCCTGTCCCTGCCCCAGTACAAATTCTATCCGGGCCTCAGGATTTAAGGCTTTTTTATTTTTCTCAGCAGCTTCATACATCTGCCCATCCGCTTCAATGGTTATGATACGGCAATCAGGACATACAGCAGCCATACACAAAGCAGAATAGCCTACCGCAGTACCGATTTCTAAAATAGCATCCGGTTTTTTCAGCTGCAGCAATGTGAGCAGCAGGGTTTCTGTATCCCGCAGAATAATGGGCACGTGATCTTCTTCTGCTTTTTTCCGCAGCTCACCCAGTTCCGGGTCAAGGGAGCGATAGAGCCCATTTATATAAGATGTTACACGATCATTTATAATATTCATTTAATACCATTTGTTTTCTTCTACAATTTTCTGATGCTCTGCATAGGTTTTGGAGTACAGCACCTTGCCTTCTTCTGTTGCAAAGAAGAACAGGTAATCGCTTGGTTCATAATTGAGACAGTCCTCCATAGTCCTTTTAGGCACTGCACAAATAGGACCTACAGGCAGTCCCTTGTTTTTATAAGTATTGTATTTGGAGTCCACCTGTGTTTCGGCAATGGAAACCTTTACTCCTGTCCTGTCCAAAGCGTAAAGGACAGTAATATCACTTTGCAGAGGCATATCCTTATCCAAACGATTTTTGAAAACACCGGCAATTTTAGCCCGGTCTTCTTCAAAGAGAGATTCTCTTTCCACAACAGATGCAAAGGCTAAGAATTCATGGACAGACATATTCAGTTTGCTCTTAATCTCATCTTTAACAGGAGTCAGCTCCTGATCTGTTTTATCAAGGATGGTAGTGGTAATTTCTTCAATATCTGCATTTTCAGATGGCAAAAAATAGGTCTCAGGATAGAGATAGCCTTCCAGCGGATATTTCAGATCTGTATTTAAAATCGCATCAGTGAGAAACCAGTACTTGTCAATGAGCGTCTTTAAATAGTCTTTATCCGACCACTTTGTCAATATGGATTTTTGTGAAAGCCCGGACTCTTTTGAAATAGACTCTGCTGCCTGGGGAATGGTGGCTCCTTCAATAATGGTAAACTTGGACTGTGAAATATAGTTTGGATCTCCCGTATTCATGGCGTCAAAGATTTCGGTCAGAGTCATATTCTTGTTAAACACATAAGTGTTGGCCTGAATATTTTTAGGGGAGGAAAGTTTGATAAATACCTTTCCGCACAATTTGTTTTGTACTAACCCTGCATCATCGAGCTGATTTAAAATTTGCAGCACGCCTGTTCCGCTTTCTACAGTAACTGCTACCTCCTTCTTATTTCCGGGATCAGTAGCCGAAATTCCATGTACATAGAAAAAAAGTCCGCCTGCCAGCAGTATGACCATAACCGCCAGTACCAGAAGAATGATCTTTGCCTTTCCTTTCTTTTCCTGCTTTGCCTCGCTCATTTGATCTGCCCTCATTTCTGCAATCGCTGCTGTAATATGCGTAAAGGGACGCTGACACGCCCCTTTTGTTCTTAGCTTTTATTTGGATCTTCCCAGATATTCTCCTGTTCTTGTATCAATCTGGACGATTTCACCTTCTTCAATAAAGATGGGAACATGAATTACTGCGCCTGTTTCAACAGTGGCAGCTTTTGTAACATTGGTAGCAGTATCGCCTTTTACTCCCGGTTCTGTTTCAATGACCTTCAGGTCAACGAAGTTAGGAGCCTCCACAAGGAAAGCACTGCCTTTGTAAAATTTAATGGTAGCTTCATCATTTTCCCTGAGGTATTTCATGGCTTCTTCCACCTGCTCAAAAGGTAGCGGAATCTGGTCATAAGTTTCCGGGTCCATGAAATAATATAATTCACCGTCATTGTAGAGATACTGCATCGTCTTTGTCTCAATATGCGCTTTTGGGAATTTGTCGTTAGGGTTAAAGGCTTCTTCCCTTGTAGCACCGGAAAGGATGTTTCTGTATTTGGTCCTTACAAAGGCCGCTCCCTTTCCCGGCTTTACATGCTGGAAGTCTAAAACAACATGCGGTTCTCCGTTAATTTCAAATGTAATACCTTTTCTAAAATCGCCTGCATAAATCATAAAATTCTCGACCTTTCTTTTATTTCCGTTAAAGTATGATTAATTCTTTTTCAGATTTCGTTGTGTTTATTATACCAAAGTCTGTCACAATTGCCAAGTCCTCAATGCGTACACCGAATTTCCCGGGTATGTAAATTCCCGGCTCAATGGTTACGGGCATATACTCAGCTAAAATTTCATCGCTCTTTGTATTCAGAGTGGGGGCTTCGTGAACCTGAGTGCCTACACCATGGCCTGTTCCATGAATATAATATTCTCCGTAACCAGCCTCTTTGATGATGTCTCTGCAGACTTTGTCTACATCAAAACATGCTGCACCTGACTTTACGGCTTCCAGTCCTGCCTTTTGGGAAGAGAGCACAATATCGTAAACTTCCATCTGCTCATCCGTCAGATATCCCATGGCTACAGTCCTTGTCATGTCTCCACAGTAACCCTCTACAACAGCTCCCATATCAATGGTTACCAGGTCTCCTTCTTCAATAACCTTATCAGTAGGTTCTCCGTGAGGAAATTCAGTCCTGGTTCCGGAAACACAAATGGTAGGAAAGGAAAGCCCCTCTGCTCCCATAGCAAGCAATACGCGCTCAATTTCATCAGCCACCTGCAGCTCGGTCATTCCCACTTTCATAAAGTCCAAAATGTGGGAAAAACAAAGATCTCCCATGGCTTCTGCCTTCATGATTTTTAAAATTTCTTCCGGTGTCTTGATCATATTATTTTCCATTTAACGCACCGCCTAAACCATTGATGCCCAGATCAATGACTTCTGCCAGAATCTGGTACACATCATTGATCATAAGGGAAAAGCGCATTTCACACTGAAGGTATTCAGCAGCCAGAGGGTCCTGAGAAAGGATGCTGTAAAGGCTCTGAATCTGAGCCATGGCATTGCTATCCATTTGCTGACCCATCATCTGTCCTGCCTGCAGTGCAAGCTGCTTTGCTTTAAAATCATTGAGACTTGCCTCAAGCTGGGGATTGCCCTTTACTTTTTCTTTTACTACCTGATACTGTTTATATTCTTCAGACTCTTTAATTGCCTGAGTCAGTTTGTGAGCTTCATCGTATACATTCATTGCTTATACCTCCAAAAATATAGGTAAAATCACAGGACTGCGCATAGTCTTGTGGTAGATAAACTTTCTCAATCCATCTCTTACTGCGGTTTTCATAGCATTCCAGTCGCGGACATTTTTCCTACAGCAGCCTTCCAGAATCTCAGCCGCTAAATCGCAGGCCTCATCAATGAGCTTTTCATTTTCTCTCACATAGACGAATCCTCTGGAAATAATATCAGGTCCGGAAGATACCCGGTTATTGGCTCTGTCAATGGCAGCCACAACAATAATCAGTCCTGATTCCGACAAAAGCCGTCTGTCTCGCAGCACAATATTTCCCACATCACCTACGCCAAGGCCGTCTACCATAACGCCTTCTGCCTCAGCCACATTTTTCACAATTCTAGCCTGCCTCCTGTTGACATCCAACTCATCTCCATTTTCCAAAATGAAAACTTTGTTTTCCGGCATACCCAGAGACTGGGCGATTTCGGAATGTTTTTTCAGGTGTCTGTATTCCCCATGAACCGGCATAAAGTACTGAGGCCGAATCAAGGAATGCATCAGCTTTAATTCTTCCTGACAGGCGTGCCCGGATACATGAATATCGGCAATGTCTGAATAGATGACTTCCGCTCCTTTTTCAAACAATTTATTTACAACGTTTGATACGGTCTTTTCATTGCCAGGTACTGGTGTGGAAGAAAGAATCACCATATCACCCTTTTTTATTTTTACTGCTTTGTGATCAGAAGTTGCCATTCTGGAAAGGGCTGACATAGGTTCTCCCTGACTCCCAGTGGTGATAATCACCAGATCCTTATCCGGGATATTTCTGATCTTGTTAATATCCACCAAGACATTGGCAGGAATTTTAATATACCCAAGTTCTTGGGCCAGGGCCACTACATTGACCATGCTCCGGCCTGATACTGCCACTTTTCGTTTGCACAGCACTGCAATATCAATGATCTTTTGCAATCTGTGAACATTAGAGGAAAAGGTAGCAATAATAATTCTTGTCTGCGATCTGCGGAAAATATCCTCCAGGGTACGGCCCACTACTTTTTCTGAAGCAGTATAGCCCTTTCTGGTAGCATTGGTACTGTCAGCCATCATCAACATAACGCCCTTTGATCCAAGCTCTGCCAGCCGGGCAAAGTCCAAAGGCTCTCCATCTACCGGCGTATAGTCAATCTTAAAGTCTCCCGTATGAAAGATTCTGCCTGCAGGTGTATTGATGCACAGACAGATTGAGTCTACAATGGAGTGGGTGATTCTCAAGGTCTCCACTTCAAATGCTCCCAGCCGGAACCTTTGTCCCGCCTTAATTGGATGCAGCCTACCCTTTAATCCGTGCTCCTTTAGTTTATTTTCGATCAGCCCTAATGGAAACCTGGTTCCATAAATGGGTACGTTGAGCACTTTGAGCAAATAAGGGATGGCTCCAATATGATCTTCGTGTCCGTGAGTAATCACCATACCTTTGATCTTTTTACTGTTTTTTATCAGGTATGAAAAATCCGGAATAACCATATCAATACCGAACATATCGTCATCCGGGAAGGATAATCCGCAGTCAATGATCAAAATTTCGTCTCGGTATTCCAGGACGGTCATATTTTTTCCGATTTCGTTCAGTCCGCCCAAAGGAATGATTTTTACTGGTGATCCACCCCTGTTATTGTTTGTATTCTGTTGTTTTGTTCTCATAAATGTTCGTTCTCTCTTTTCTTTTTCTTGGAGAAAAGCTGAGAAAACTTATTTTACAACGATGTTAACAAGTTTATTTGGCACTGCAATTACCTTCACAACGTTCTTGCCCCTTGTTAAGCTTTGTATTTTCTCGTTTTCCATAGCCAGCTTTTCAAACTCTTGTTTGTTCAGACCTGACGGTACGTCCATCTTTTCTTTTACTTTTCCGTTAATCTGAACGACGATTTCTACTGTGTCCCGCACCAGCGCACTTTCATCGCACACTGGCCATTTTTCTCTGCAAATAAAGGATTCATGTCCCAGGTGCTCCCACATTTCTTCACAGATGTGAGGA